>NZ_JCALCN010000021.1:0-81096 GCF_059812345.1 Mycobacterium sp. NGS59 | reverse complement strand
ATATACCGATCACCTGTGGGTGCTGGCGGCCACCGGCTACGGGCGATTCTGCGTCGAGACCGGGCGGCTTTCCGAGGCGGAACCCTGGCTGCGTCGTGCCGGTGCCCGGGCGCAGGCCAACGGCTGGGAACTCGCCAGCGCCAGAACACAACTCGAGCGCGCCGCGGCGTCGTGGGCGCTCGGTGACCACCACACCACCGAACAGTTGGTGTCCGACGCCTACCCGGTGATCGCGCGTTACGCGCGGGCCCACGACGTGTCTCGCTGCTGGCTCTACTTGGGTCTGACCCGGTTGGCCGGCGGCGCACTACAGGCCGCCGACGAGTGCTGGGAGCACGCCGAACGGCACTGGCGCGAACTGGGCAAACCGTTGCATCTGCACCGGATCCTGTTGCAGCGCAGCTGGATAGCGATCTTCTGCGGGCGCTTCGACACCGCCGTCGAGCTCATCGCCCAGGCGCGGGAGTTGCTGGACTCCGCACCGCGCAGCAGCTGGCTGCAGTACGCGCTGCTCGACAACCATCTCGGAACGGTGTGGCGCGCGGATGCTTTGGCGGACCTGGGTTTCGACGGATCGGGCGATCCCGGTGAGTCGTTGCAGCAGAACGAGGCCCGTCACGCCGCATCGCTCGGTGTGCTACGCGGCGAGGTCGGCACGCCGCAGTATCAGCGGGCGATGACCAAGCTCCAACAGGCGGCCGAACTCAAGATACCGGCGGCGCTGGCCGTGGACTCGGTGCGCTATTCGATCTCCGACGCCGCCGCGAGAGCACGCTGGGCGACGCATGTTTCGGCACCCGTCCTGGCCGGTGCCTTCGCAGTCGCCTGGGAATGGGAAAACACCGAGCTGCTCAGTGAGTTGGTCGAGTATCACAGTGCGCGAGGCACTCTGAACACCGAACAACCGGTCCGGCAAGTCGTCGAATGGGAGTCGACCGCCGTCTCGCCGGCGTTCGTCGACGACGAATTGGCAACCACTGCATCGGGACCGTCGCCGCGAGAAGTCCGGTCGCTGAACAGGATCGGCCCGTTGCCTCCATTGCGGATGCACCCCGACGACGAGCCGATCATGAGTCACTATCGTGCACTGGCATTGCATCGGTACGGCCGTGAAGTCACCGCGGCCGAGCCGGCCTGGTCGACGTGGCCGTGACCGTCCCGACACTGGTCCTGCGGTATGCCGACATCGGCATCGCCACCTACGCCAGCCTGCGGGTGGTGGGCGAGCCGTCCAGAACGGTCAACTGGGTGGTCGAAGATCCAATCCTGTTGGCGGCGTTGGCGGAACTGGCCGATGCGCTTCCGGAACCGGTGGGTGCCGAGAGCCGGCGTGAGGCGATCGAGCGGGCACTGACACGCGGTCCGTTCGCGACACAAGAGGCCGAGCTGACAACCTCCTACATTCTGGGTGTGCTGCTGATCGGCGCTGCCGGCTGGCAGTTGCTCGCCGAGTGCATGGGCCAGTCTTCGGGCACGCGGCCGAGATTGTTCGTCTCGCCCAGTGCGCGGCTGGCCCGCGTCCCGTGGGGGCAACTCGCGCTGCCGAAGTCGGGTCCGAGCAACGAAGAGCTGGCTCGCGCGCGACACGACGCGATCACCGCCAGCGGCAGGCACGCCGCCCGAATCCCTTGGCAATTGGCTGATATCAGGGAACACACCGACGGTTACCGGTTGATGGAGCTGGTTGACGTGCTGCTGGCGGCGCCGCAGCACATAGTGCACGCACACCGCGCACCGGCCAGCTGGACTGCCCGGCAGGCCGGCCCGGTACTGCTGGTCCTGGACCCTCGGGTGCCGGGGCAGCGACCGGACTCGGCGCTGGGTTCGGTGCTGGGCAGACCATCCGAACAGACCCCGCTGGCTCGCCATTTCGCTGGGTTGATGCAGCGCCGCGCGGTGTTGCCGGAAGTGGACTCCGTCGTCTCGCTGTTCCGGCGGCAGGACGCCGATCGCGGATGGTTGGCCAAATTGCTTGCACGACAACCAAGCCGGTTGCTTTACCTGGGGCACGCGAGTTCGGCCGACGGCGAAGTCGGTCACGCCGACCGGGCTTCACTGCACCTCGCGTGTACCGCCCGCATCCCCGGGGACGCCGCGGCAGTCGGCGATCACCGACCGCTGACCGCGTCGGACCTGATGGCACTGCGCTTGCCGATGCCGCCCCGGGTTGCGCTGTTGGCCTGTGCATCCGGCGGTGACTACCAGTTCGACGAGGCAACGGGTCTGGTGGCAGCGATGATCCTGGGTGGCGCCCAGTTGGTGACCGCAACCCTGTGGTCATTACCCACCACGGCGGCGTACCGCCAATTCGGCCCGCCCACAGCCGGTTCCGTCGACCCGATGGCCGAGCTGGTCACGGCGGTCGACGACGCGCACGAAGAGGCCGACGTGGGATGCGCGGTGAATCGTTGGCAACGCGCCCAGATGCGGCGCTGGCGGGACGGCGATGTCACCGCCAGCCCGCTGTACTGGGGCGCGCTGGTCACCTTCGCCGTCGACGGCGCCCGATGACGTTCAGGCAAGCGCCAATCCGCCGGCGCGGACGGCCAATACGTCATCGGGCAGCGTGAGTTGCTCGCGGGCCTCGGGGTCGAAGGCCACCAGCACCAGCAATCCCGGC
Source organism: Mycobacterium sp. NGS59 (assembly GCF_059812345.1). Taxonomy (NCBI): domain Bacteria; kingdom Bacillati; phylum Actinomycetota; class Actinomycetes; order Mycobacteriales; family Mycobacteriaceae; genus Mycobacterium; species Mycobacterium sp. NGS59. The sequence goes on along the minus strand of NZ_JCALCN010000021.1, from coordinate 78,476 downwards.
CGCAAACTCGGCAAGTCCCCGTCCTCGCCATGCACCAGCCGGCCGATGAAGGTGTCGCCGTGCACACTGGACACCTCGATCAGGATCTGGCGTTCCTCGGCGGCGCGCACCGTGCCCACCCCGACGGCCAGACCCCGACCGGCGTGCGGAAGCAACAGCTTGCGGAGGGCGCGGTAGATGGTGGTTGCGATCAGGGCGATCTCGGCGCCCAGGGCCGACATTTTCGTCTTGTTCATGCCAGCAGCTTCACCGGGCCGGCCGGCTACCGAACCCAACTTTGCGGGTACCGGGATTTTCGGCACTGCCCCTATCCTGTGGTCATGAGCGCCGATCCGCAGCTGCCGACTGCCTTGACCGGGCATCCGCGCCGCGCGGTCATCGACCAGGCCTGGCGCGCAATCGGTCCCGGGGTCGAGGTGCTCAGCAGCGACGACGGCGGTCCGCTCAGCAGGACGGTCAAACGCATCCTTGATCCGCTGGTGCTGCGGCTGCGCTCCAACCCGCAGTATTCGGCGCCGGTGGTGGCTGCCGACACGGCCGCCGCCATGCACGGCCTGATCGTCGACAGTGCCGACCAATTGCGTTTCGCCGCAGCCTGGTTCGAGGTACTGAAGCTGGAGCGACGCCGGTTGCGGATCCGCAGCGGCAACGCTCAGGAGCTGTACTTTCCGGTGTGCTTCGAGCTCGCGGTCACCAAAGGCGCACCCGCACCGCAAGATCGCGAAACCGCGGCCGCGGTATTGCACGACGTGCACCAGGGCCGGGACCGTACCGCGATCGAGGTGCTCAACGACTACGTTGCCGATCCGCGGGTGGTCGCCTCGTTGTCGGCGCAGTTGCAACGGAGTTGGCGTGACGTGCGGGCCGAAGCCGCCGTGCTGGAGCCGTTTCTGGCCGAGCTGGCCACCGTGCTGGGCCCGGCCAACACTCACAACGCAACCATGACGCGCCAGCGGGTGTGGTCGGCCATGATCGAGGACCCGGCCCCGTACCAGCTGGGTGCCCTGGCCCGCGTGTCGGACGTCGAGCTGCCCTGGTCCGTCGTCGAATTGGGATTGAGTTCGGTTGCGCCCCAACGGATCCCGCAAGTCGCCGGCGGGCCGGACAGCGACCGGCCGCTGGACCGCACCGTGGTGGACCGCGTTCGCGCGACGTTGCGGCGCTCGCTGGACCGCGACGCGCTGCCCGACATCCCGTTGCTGTGCGCCGAAGAAGTAGACCGGGCCAGCGCACCCTGGGGTCTGCTGTCCGAGGACAAGCAGGCCACGATGGTGGCCGGCATCGAGGTCGCCGTTGAACTGAAACCGCTGGACCGCGCGGTGACCAGCCGCTACGCGCTCGCCGCCCAGATTCAGGCCAGGTTGCGCAAGGAGGCGTACGTGTTGCACGCCCGGCGATACCTGGCCGCGGGCGGACCGATCCATCCACGGCAACGACAGGTGGTCGACGACCTGGCCGCATTCGCGCAGCCGTACCTCAGCCGCTTGTGGGCCCGGTTGCACGGCCGCGACGTGTGGCAGGAACCGTGCGATGACGTCGACGAGGTGCGTGCGTTGCTGGACGGAGTCGCCAGGTCGGTGAGCCTGGACCACCGGCAACGGATCAAGTCGATGCTGGAATTGCAGGTGGCGGGATGAGACTGGTCGCCGAGCTCGGTCAGCACCCGTCGCCGCTGCTGGCCGTGCTGGAAGTCAGCGGCGCGGTGTTGTCCTGGCTGGTGGACGAGCCGGCTGCGGACGCCGCGATCGCCGTGACCGACCCGACCCAAGCGGATTGGCTGTGGCGCATCGTAGGTCCGCACGGCCACGCCACGCTCCTCGCGACCGACGAACCTGCCGATCTCTCCGGCGTAGCCGTCGTGCCGGGTTCGCTGAAACCGTTGCGCCGACTGGCGATCGGGCACTGGCTGCGGCGGTGGTGGCCGGCCAGCCAGCGCGACGGCATCCCCCACCTCGACCAAACCCTGCTCGACGTCGAGGTCGCGCTGCTCACGGCCGCCGCGCAGGACTACTTCACCGAAGACACCCTGGACTCCGACGCCACCGGTCTGCTCGTTCCGCACGCGGCGGCGTTGACCGCCTACCTCGGTGTGGACGATCCGCGGGTACGCGAGCTGGTGCGGGCCGGGTCCGAACTCGCCGACGAGATCGGACTGGACGGCACCGGATGGTCGGAACTGGCTGCGGCACTGGATCATTCGAGTCCGGCGGCGAGCATGCCGAGCCCGCGTCAGGATGACTACGCGCTGGCGGCCGGCTCCGAAACGCCGAGCCGGACCGGCACAGCGATCGGCCGCGGAGTCGCGTCGATCAACTGGGCGGCGGTGCCGCCGGGAATCTTCGACGCGGCCGAGGACACCGTCGAGTGGAGCGTGCAGGCGAGCGGTCCGACCGTCGTCGCCGTCGTGCGTGCGGCCGTCATCGGTCCCGAACCGGCGACCGATGTCACGGTCCGCATCGAGTCGGGGGACGTCGGCGGCGCCGGCGCGCTCGATGCGGGTGGCCGGGCCACCGTGCCGCTGTCGGACGCGCAGCGGCAGGCGATGACGGAATCGGTGGCCTGGAACCACGAATGGCCGGTGACGTCGGTGGTCGTCGGTGCGCCGGTCGACGAGTCGCGCGACGTCCGGGACCGAGTCCGCCGCTGGGTGCGGGCACGACTGGACCAGCCGCCGCCCGACGCATTCCTCGCCGAGATCCTGGCGGCCGAATCCTCTTACTGAGCGCGACCCGCTTGCCTATGCTGAGCGAGTGCCCAACAAATATCGCGTCGTGCAATGGACCACCGGCAATGTCGGCAAGAGCTCGCTGCAGTCACTTGCCACCAATCCCCTGTTCGAAGTGGTGGGTTGCTACGCCTGGTCGGCGGACAAGGCCGGCCGGGACGCCGGTGAGCTGGTCGGCATCGAGCCGCTGGGGATAAGCGCCACCAACGACGTCGAGGAGTTGCTGGCCCTCAAGCCGGACTGTGTGGTCTACAACCCGATGTGGATCGACGTCGACGAGCTGGTGCGGATCCTGTCGGCGGGTGTGAACGTGGTGACGACGGCATCGTTCATCACCGGGCACAACCTGGGCGCCGGGCGCGACCGGATCCTCGAAGCGTGCGAGAAGGGCGGCTCGACGATGTTCGGGTCCGGGGTGAGCCCGGGTTTCGCCGAGCTGTTGGCCATCGTGTCGGCGATGGTGTGCAACCGGGTCGACAAGGTCACCGTCAACGAGGCTGCCGACACCACGTTCTACGACTCACCCGACACCGAGAAGCCGGTCGGGTTCGGCCAGCCGATCGAAAACCCGGACCTGCCGCAGATGGCAGAGAAGGGCACCGCGATCTTCGGGGAGGCCGTCCGGTTGGTCGCCGACGCGCTCGGTGTCGAATTGGACGAGGTGCGCTGCGTGGCCGAATTCGCCCAGACCACAGAAGATCTCGCGATGGAGTCCTGGACCATCGATGCCGGCTGCGTGGCCGGGGTCTACATCAGTTGGCAGGGGATCGTCGGCGGCAACACCGTCGTCGACCTCAACGTGCGCTGGCGCAAAGGGCAGACCCTGGAACCCGACTGGAAGATCGATCAGGATGGTTGGGTCATCCAGGTCGACGGCCAGCCCACGGTGACCACCAAGGTCGGCTTCCTGCCGCCGCCATACTTCCAGGCCACCACGCTTGCCGAGTTCATGACGCTCGGCCACATCATGACGGCCATGCCGGCGATCCACGCGATCCCCGCCGTGGTGGCTGCCGCACCCGGCATCGCGACCTACGCCGACCTGCCCCTGACGCTGCCGCGCGGCACGGTTCCCACCGGATGACCCGTATGAAGCGGTAGGCCAGCGGGTATGCCACACCCATGGCTAACAACAGGTTCAGCAACAGCGCCCAGTACTGGGGCGGCAGGGCCAAGGAAACCTTCGGCAGACTCAGCGGCAACAGACGCACCGAGTTCGAGGGAATCCTCGATCAAACGAAAGCGAACATCAAGGACACCGGGGTCCGGGTCAGGGACGCGTGGCGACAGCAACAGCGGCGAGGGTTTCGTCGGCACCCGCAGTCGGGTATTCGCTGAGGGTCCCCAACGCAAACCGACAGGAGTGAGGACGCGATGAGCGGCGAAGACAAGGTCAAGAACAAGATCGAAGACGTGGGCGGCAAGGCCAAGGAGGCCGTCGGTAGGGCTACCGGCGACCGGGACACCGAGAACGAGGGTCGATTCGACCAGGCCAAGTCGAGCCTCAAGGACGCCGGCGAGAAGATCAAGGACGCGTTCAAGAAGTAATCCTGCCGCTGAATTGTCCCGCGCGAGCGCCGGATCCGGTCCGTCTCGCGCGGGACAATTTTGTCCGAAACCCATTGCGGTGCCGAAATTCCCGCGGTTGAGTCACCGAATTCTGGTTATCCCTAGCGGATCGTCGAGAGAGGTTTGCACATGACTGTCATCGAATCAGCTCGCCGCTTCGGCTCGGGCACCGCAGTGGCCGCGTTCCTCGGCGCCGCCACGCTGCTGGGCACGCCCGCGCCTGCCGCGTCGGCGGCACCCTGCCCCGATGTCGAGGTGGTGTTCGCCCGGGGCAGCGGCGAAGCGCCCGGGGTGGGCGGTGTCGGGCAATCGTTCGTCAACGCATTGCAGTCGGCGATCGGCGCCAGGTCGCTGGCCGTGTACGCGGTCAACTACCCGGCGAGCACCGACTTCAACAGCAGCGAGTTCCCGCTCGGCGTCATCGACGGGATCCGCGACGCGGGCGGTCACATCGAGTCGATGGCATCGAATTGTCCCAACACCAGGGAAGTCCTGGGCGGATACTCTCAAGGCGCGGCCGTGGCGGGCTACGTCACCTCCCCGGCCGTGCCGGAGGGCGTGCCGGCGTCGGCGGTGCCACAGCCACTGGCGCCGGAGATCGCGAACCACGTCGCCGCGGTCACCCTGTTCGGCACGCCGTCGCCGCAATTCCTCAGTCAGTATGGGGCGCCACAGATCACGATCGGTCCGCTGTACCAGGCCAAGACCATCCAGCAGTGCGCCCAGGGCGACAACATCTGCTCGGGTCCACCCGGGGGTCCTGGGATCGAGCACATTTCGTACTCGGTGAACGGGATGACCAACCAGGCCGCGGAATTCGCCGCGAGCCGTCTGTAGCAGAATCGCAGCATGCGCGTTCTGATAACCGGTGGCACTGGATTCGTCGGCGGTTGGACCGCCAAAGCTATTGCGGACGCGGGCCATTCGGTCCGCTTCCTGGTTCGGACCCCGGCAAAGCTGGAGACCTCCGTCGGCAAGCTGGGCGTCGACATCTCCGATTACGTCCAGGGCGACATCAAGGACCGCGAATCGGTGCGCGAAGCGCTGACCGGTTGCGACGCCGTCGTGCACGGTGCGGCCCTGGTCGCCACCGACCCGCGGCAGACCCCGGAGATGCTCAGCACCAACATGGACGGCGCCCGCAATGTCCTTGGTCAGGCCGTCCAGCTCGGGCTTGACCCGGTGATTCACGTCTCGAGCTTCACCGCGCTTTTCCATCCCGGCTTGGAGACGTTGAGCGCGGACCTGCCGGTGGTCGGCGGCAGGGACGGCTACGGCACATCCAAGGCGCAGGTCGAGATCTATGCCCGCGGTCTCCAGGACGCCGGCGCCCCGGTGAACATCACCTATCCCGGCATGGTGCTCGGCCCGCCGGTCGGTGACCAATACGGCGAAGCCGGCGAGGGTGTGCGGGTGGCGCTGCAGATGCACACGATCCCGGGTCGCAGCGCGGCCTGGCTGGTGATCGATGCGCGCGATGTCGCGGCCGTGCACGCCGCGCTGCTGGAGCCGGGACGAGGGCCGCGACGGTACATGGTGGGTGGGCACCGGGTCCCGGTCGCCGATCTCGCGGGCATGCTGGGTCAGGCCGCAGATAGCCGGATGGTGACCGTCCCGGTGCCTGACACGGCGCTGCGAGTGGCAGGGACGCTGCTGGACCTGGCGGGGCCGTATCTTCCGTTCGAGAACCCGTTCACCGGGGCGGGCATGCAGTACTACACGCAGATGCCCAGGTCCGACGACTCGCCGAGCGAGCAGGAACTGGGCGTCACCTATCGGGATCCACGCACCACGATCGCCGATACGGTCGCGGCACTGCGCGGGTGACGATCAGTCGTCCTCGTCGTCCGGTTCGATCAGCGGCGGCAGGGGCGGCGAATTCTTCAGCCAATCCTTCAGCCGCAGCAGTCCGTTGATCACGATGGCGAGGCCCAGCAGCACCAGCGTCACCACGATGATGGTGGTGGTCACCGTTCTATGGTGACAGGCTACGAGGCGGGTGCGACCTCGAGCCCGACGTGCACCTTGTCGATGCCGCCCCGCACGATCGAGTGCACGTAGAACCACGGCGCGTGATACCAGTACCGCTTGAGCACGGCGTTGTACACCCGGCGCGTCTCCGACTTGGGCAGCACCCGCGCGACGCCCTCGACCGGCTCGCTCTTGGACTTGCCCAGCGACCCGCTCTTGGCGATGGTCACCCTCGGTGTGTTGCGGATGCGCTTCACCTTCCACGAATCGTCGTCGGTGATGATCAGCAGCTTGTCACCGTCGGGGACGCCCCAGATCGCGGTCGGCTTCGCGCGGCCGTCTTTGGTGAACGTCGTCAACAGCAGGTACTTGGACTTGATCACGTCCTGAAAGGTGGGAGCCACGCCCAAACCATTCCCCGTCGCGGCCGGACCCAACCGTGGTTCGGCCCACAGCGGGTCTACTGGATCGGTTCGTCGCCCAGGACGGTGGTGCGCAGCATGTGGCGTGGCGAGTCCGGGTCGTACGGGGCGGCGCGGTGCAGGACGCCGCGGTTGTCCCAGATCACCGTGTCGCCGACCGACCAGTTGTGGCTGTACACCCGCTCGGGAACGGTGGCCCGTTCCAGCAACTCCGCCAACAGGTTCCGGCCCTCGTCGAGGTCCATGCCCACCACGTAGTCCGCAGAAGCGCCGAGTACCAACGACTTTCGTCCGCTGCGATGGGTCCACACCAACGGGTGTTCGTGGGTGCGCCGCGACCGCCACCGCGCCAGTTGCTCGGGGGTGGGGTCGGGGGTGATACGGCGTTGCGAGGCCTCCAACGAGTGCACCACCCGTAACGCGCCGTAGCGCTGCTTCTCGTCGTCGGTCAAAGCGTCATATGCCGCATAGGAATTGGCGAATTCGGTCTCGCCGCCCCACTCGGCGACCTGAATGGCCGAGAGCACGGTGGCCTTCTGTGGGCACTCGTCCCCGGTGGGGGTGCAGCCGTCGATATGCCAGTCGAACGTCGCCTTGAGGTAGGCGGCCGAGGAGTTCTTGGACAGATCCAAGGTGATCGGGTAGATGCCGGCCACCGGGTGATGCCCGTCGGAGGAGTGGTCGATCTCGCCGAGCCGACGGCAGAATTCGACCTGCGCTTCAGGCTCGAGCCGCAGATCGCGGAATACCAGTACGCCGTTGTGCTCCAACGCATCCAGGATGGCGCTGCCGTCGTCGGACGCCAGCCGGCTGGGATCCAGGCCGGTGACTTCGGCGCCGACGGACTCGCTGAGTTTGGTGATGGTGAGCAGACTCATTTCGTTCCCTCGTCAGGGCACCGGCTCGCCGGTGCGGATCATCACCGCGTCGGCGGCGTCGGTCGGGGCGGGCTGGTGCATGATCTCCACCGCCATGGCCACCATGATCAGCGAATAGATCAGGTGCAGCAGGTTCAGCACGCCGTCAGGTAGGTCGTCGAGCGGGAACTTGTCGCAGTACTCGATGGCCTCTTCCAGGCGCGGGAAGAACGCGTCGTAGAACTGGCGCATCTCGGCCATGCTGCTCGCCAGCCGTTGGTTCCAGCGTTCGGTCTCGGTGGCCAGGCACCAGATCCGGGCGTGATCCTCCAGCTCGGCGAATGCGCTGGGCAGCAAGGAATCTGGCATGGTCAGGCTCCCACCGGCGTCGGATTGCGTTCACGCTGGTACGCCTCGACCCAGTCGACCACGACCTTGTGCAGGTGGCGCACCAGGATCTCCTGGTCGTTGAGCGGGAAGTCGTCGACGATGCCGTATTCCAGTGCGGCCTGGGTGCCGCCGAGCATGCCGGCGTCCTGTAGCGCGAACTCCTTGAGCACCACCGCCGCGACCTCGTGCTCGATGCGTTCCCGCACGGTGCTTGCCGGTGAGAAGTACGTATAGGCCTCGAACCGGTGGGTGTTGTAGGAGGTCGGCCAGTACCGGTAGAGCAGATACCAGCCGCCGTAGATCAAGATCTCGGTGTTGGGGAAGATCTGGAAGTTGCTGATTCCCCACGGATCGATGCCGCCGGGATTCAGACCGGCCGGCAACTCACCGATGTCCGGGGTGCGCCACGGACCGACCAGGCCGCTTCGGGTGGCCCGCTCGATCGGGTACATGTAGTCGGCCGGCAGCAGCCAGCGGCGCCGTCCCGCCGTCGACACCAACCGGTGCGGGCCGTCGAGTTGAAAATGGCCGCAAGTGAATCCGGCGTTGGGATCGCGCACCTCGGGCGGCACCTGCTGGGGGTGCAACGAGGGCACGTGGTAGTACTCCTGGAACGCGTCGGCGAAGATCTTCCAGTTGCTGTTGTTGTGCGCGACCCATTCGTAGCGTTCGGTCAGCTTCCCGAACGGATAGCCGTCCAGACCGGTGATCATCGGGCCCAGGAATTCCCGCAGGGTTTGGTGGGGCTCGGGATCGAGGTTGATGAAGATGAAGCCGTTCCACACCTCGCAGTGCACGGGGGCCAAACCGTGGTCGGCCGGGTCGAGGTCGAAGAACTCCGAGGACTGCTGCACGAAGTTCAGCGTGCCGTCCAGGCCGTAGCGCCAGCCGTGGTACTTGCAGGTGAACTGGCGGCAGGTGCCGCGGGTCTCTTCGTTGGGAAAGTCGTTCCACACCAGTTTGTTTCCGCGGTGCCGGCACACGTTGTAGAACGCGCGGATGGTTTCGTCACGGCCTTTGACCAGGATGACCGAAACCCGGGCGACCTCGATCTCCTTGGTCAGATAACTGCCGACGCGGGGCAGTTCCTCGATGCGAGCGACGTTCAGCCACGCCCGCTTGAACACGGCCTCGCGTTCGAGTTCGTAGAACTCCGGCGACGTGGAGTCGGCGAAAGAAATTGGGCCGGTGCCCAATTCGGGATAGTGCTCGGTCCAGGATCCCTCCGGGGGCCGACCGGGTCGCGTCATGACGAACCTCCTTGCCTCACATCACCGCTCCGCCGTTGACACCGAGCACCTGGCCGGTGATGAAGCCGGCGGCCTCCGAGCACAGGAAGCCGACGGCGGCGGCGATGTCGGCGCCGGTACCCAGGCGGCCCATCGGGATGTTGGCGGCGATCTCCTCGTTGGACTTCAGGTGTCCCGCCGCCTGCGCCCGATGCTGCATCGGGGTTTCGATGCCCGACGGGGGGATGTTGTTGACGGTGATGCCATGCGCCGCGTATTCGCGGGCAAGCGATTTGGTGAGCGTGATGACCGCACCTTTCGAGGCCGCGTAATGCGCGGCGAACGGCGTGCCACGCTGAGCGCTGGACGACGAGATCATCACGATGCGGCCCCAGTTGGCGGCCAGCATGTCGGGCAGCGCGACCTGGCAGCAGTGGAACGTGCCGTTCAGGTTGACGTCGACGATCCGGTTCCAGGACTCGGGGTCGATCTCGATGAACGGGGCAATGCCGAACATGCCCGCGCTGGTCACCAACACCGACACCGGGCCGAGCTCGTGGCGTACCTGGCCGAAGGCCCGTTCGACGGCGGCGCGGTCGGTGACGTCGGCTTCGACGCCGATGGCCGTGACCCCTTGTGCGCGTAGGTCTTCGGTGACCCGCTTCGCCGCCTGTTCGTCGAGGTCGAGGACCGCGACCCGGTGACCGAGCCGACCCAGCTCGTGACAGGTCGCCTCGCCCATACCGGAGGCACCGCCGGTCACCACGGCCACCCGACTCACTCGTACACCACCCGCACCGTGGCAGTGGTCGGCAACGACTGACACGTGAGCACCCAACCTTCGGCTACCTCGTCGTCGTCGAGCGCGTCGTTGTTGATCATCCGCGCGCCGCCCTCGGTCAGCCGGGCCATACACGTTCCGCAGGAACCGATTTCGCACGACGACGGCGGCTGCAGTCCGGCCATGCGGGCGGTCTGCAGCAACGTGTCGCCGGCGGTGTAGGACACGGTGGTGGTGCGGCGGTTCAGCTCGATGGTCACGTGTTCGGTGACCACGACCGGGGTGGGTTCAGGCATCGAACACCACGGTATCAAGTACTTGTTATCCTTATCAAGTACTAGAGACATGGCTTACACGTGGTCCTTGAACAACTCGTGTCCGGTGCCCTTCTCGACGACCCGGCTCAGCAGGTCACGCAGGTTTACCTGCTCCTCGGCGGTCAGCACCCCGAACACCTTCTCGTGCGCCGCCACCGCGTCGCTGATCACCGTTGTCACCACGGTCCGACCCTGCTCGGTCAGGCGGGCCCGAAGGATGCGCTTGTGCTGGGGATCCGGTGTGCGCTCCACCAGGCCGCGGCGTTCCAGGGCGGTCAGCGCGAGTTGCACCCCTTGCGGGGTGATCAACAACCGCCGGGCCAGTTCGGCGCCGGACAGGTCGGGTTCGTTCAGCAGCTGCCGCAGCACCCCGATTTGGGCGGTGCTGACGCCGTGCCCGCTGACCGCGTCGTTCACGGTGGTCAGCGAGAAGTAGAACGCCTGCTTGAGCAGCCACAGCAGATTTTCGGTGAGTTCCATTGCGGGGTCGGTCATGTCGGCACCTTGTAGATCTGGCCGTCCTTCATCACGAATGAGACCTCCAGCGTGGTGGCGATGTCGTCCGACGGATCTCCGGGCACCGCGATGATGTCGGCGAGGTAACCCGGTGCCAGCCGGCCCAATTCGTGGTCGGCTTCGATCAGTTCGGCGGCCACCACCGTGGCGGCTTTCAGCGCTTGCATGGGTGACATGCCGCGGGCGACCAGCGCCCCGAGTTCCTTGGCGTTCTGTCCGTGCGGGATCGCCGGGGCGTCGGTGCCGCAGGCGATCCGCACGCCGGCGGCGATCGCCTTGGGCAGCATGGTTTTTGCGCGGGGAAAGACCTCTTCGGCCTTCTTGCGCAACTCCGGTGCGATCCGGTCGATCGCCATCGCCTCGGTCAGATAGGTGGTCGAGACCAGGAAGGTGCCGTGGTCGGCCATCATCTGGATGGTGTCGTCGGAGGCCAGGAAGCCGTGTTCGATGCAGTCGATGCCGGCGCGGATACATGCCCGGATGGCGGTGTCGCCGACGGCGTGGGCTGCCACCCGCACCCCGGCGCGGTGCGCTTCGTCGGCGATGGCGGCGAACTCGGCATCGGAGTACTGCTGCGCGCCCGGCGCGGTGCTGTGCGACATCACCCCGCCCGAGGCCGAGACCTTGATCAGCTTGGCGCCGTGGCGGATTTGATAACGGACACAGGCGATTACGTCGGGGACGCCGTTGGCGATGCCCTCGGCGATCGACAGCGGCATGACCCCCGGCGCCAGGCGCTGGAAGACGGTCGGATCGAGGTGCCCCCCATAGGGGGTGACGGCATGTCCGGCCGGATAGATGCGCGGGCCGACGTGCCAGCCCTGCTCGATGGCGCGCTGCAACGCAACGTCGAGCAGGTAACCGCCCGTCTTGACCATCAGACCGAGATTGCGCACGGTGGTGAAACCGGCGTCCAGCGTGGTCCGGGCGTTGACCGCCGCGCGCAGCGTGCGATAGGCCGGGTCGTCCTGGACACCGTGCATCGGCGCCGGTAAACCTTCCGGGCCACCGGGACCGCCGATGAACAGGTTGAGTTCCATGTCCATCAACCCGGGCAGCAGGGTCACATCACCCAGGTCGACAATATTGGCCGAATCCGGCAGCGGCCCTTCGGGATTGACCGCGGTGATCCGATTTCCGTCGACCACCACCACGGCCGGCGAGCGCACCTGTCCGGCGTCCACGTCGGCCCAGCGGTCGGCCCGCAGGACGGTGATCACGGGAAGGGCTCGGACACGCAGTCCAGTGTGGACGCACCGGAATCGGGGACGCGGGGCTGCTTCCAGCACTCCACCGGAAACGACACCATGATCATCGAATACAGCAGATGCATCAGGTTCAGGACGTCCTCGGGCAGGTCGTCGAGCGGGAATTTGTCGCAGTAGGACAGGGCTTCCTCGGCCCGTGGGGTGATCGCGTCGTAGAACGCCTTCATCTCGGTCATCGAGCTGGCCAGTCGCTTGGCATAGCGCTGCGACTCGGTGGGCAGACACCACTCGGCGAACGGCTCGAGGTCAGCGAATTCGACTGGCAGAACCGAAGTTTCGGTCATCAGACTTTCACCCCGGCGCGTTGTTGGTAGTCCTCGATCCAGGCCGCGGTTTCGGAATGCAGATGCCGAATCAGGATCTCCTGATCGCAGAGCAGGAAGTCGTCGACCACGTTGGACTCGATCATCGACTGAGTGGCTTCCAGCGTGTTGGCGTCCTGCAGGCCGTACTCCTTGAACGACACCGCAGCCAACTCCTGGGCCACACGCTCACGGGGGGTCCGGGGCTGCGGGAAATACAGTGTGCCCTCGAAAATGTGGCTGTTGTAGGAGGTCGGCCAGTAGTGGTAGGTCAGATACCAGCCCTGGCCCCAGAACAGGATCACGAAGTTGGGGAACAGCTGGAACGAATCCAGGCCCCACGGATCGCATTTCGCGGGATTCAGCCCGGCCGGCATCTCGCCCAGATCCGGCTTGTCCCACGGTCCGAACAGCCCGCTCTGGCAGATGTCCTCCATCGGTTTGCGCATCTCCGCCGCCATCTCCCAGGCCCGCACGCCCGAGGTGCTCACCAGGCGGTGCGGGCCGTCCAAGCGGTAATGCGGCGCTTCGAATCCCGCCTCGGCGGCAGCCTTGGAATACGCCGTCGGCGACTGGTTCGCATGCAGTACCGGCGCGTGATAGAACTCCTGGAACGCGTCCATGTAGAGCTTCCAGTTCGCCTTGACCTCCGAGCGGTACTGCCAGCGCGAAGTCATCAGGTCGAACGGATAGCCCTCCAACCCCGTCACCATCGGACCCAGGAATTCGCGCAGCGATTGCTCGGGTTGCTTAGCGAAATTGACGAAGATGAAGCCTTCCCAGACTTCACAGTGCACCGGCACCAGTCCGTACCGGCTCTTGTCGAGGTCGAAGAACTCCTCTTCCTGCTGCACGAAGGTCAGGTTCCCGTCCAGGTCATATCGCCAGGCGTGGTACTTGCAGGTGAATTGCCGGCATACGCCACGGGTCTCTTCGAGCGGCATGTCGTTCCACACCAGCTTGTTGCCGCGGTGCCGGCAGACATTGTGGAAGGCGTTGATTTCGCCTGATCCGTTGCGCACCAGGATGATCGAGGTGTTGGCGACCTTCAGCTCTTTGGTGAAGTAGCTACCCTTGCGCGGAAGTTGTTGTACCCGGCCCACATTCAGCCAGGCGCGCTTGAAGATCGCCGCGCGCTCCAAGTCGTAGATCTCCGGGCTTATCGAGTCCCCGTACGACACCGGTCCGGTGCCCAACTCGGGATAGTGCTGGGTCCAGCTGCCCTCCGGCGGCTTGGGAAATCGGGGCATGACCGCTCCTGTCCGTACTGGTGGCCCGACGGTATATGCTCTACCGGGTAATCGCAAGTAGTTGATACTGCCTGGTGAAAGGGCGCGGATGGAGTCACAGGTTTTCGAGGTCATCTCACCGCACACCGAGCTACCGATCGCCGAGGTGTCTGCCGCCGGGGGGTCCGACGTCGACGCCGCCGTGCAGGCGGCACGAGCCGCCACCGACTCGTGGGGACGCACCGATCCGTCGGAACGTATCGCCGCGATCCGCCGACTCGCCGAGGTCTATCACGAGCGGCGCGCGGAGATGGCGCAGACGATCACCGCCGAGATCGGCGCCCCCATCACCTTCGCCCAGCGCGCTCAGGTCGGCCTGCCGGCGATGATGATGCGCGCGTTCTGCGACCTCGCCGAGCGACACCCCTGGGAAGAGTCCCGCTCCGGCTTCTTCGGTGCCGACGTGCAGATCCGCAGGGAACCGGTGGGAGTGGTCGCCGCGATCGTGCCGTGGAACATGCCGCAGTTCCTCACCGTCACCAAGTTGGTGCCGGCGTTGCTGGCCGGATGTGCGGTGGTGCTCAAGCCCGCCCCCGAATCTCCTTTGGACGCTTTGCTTTTGGCCGAGATGCTGAGTGCGCTGGATCTGCCGTCCGGCCTGGTCAGTGTGGTTCCCGGGGACCGTGAGGTCGGCGAAGCGCTGGTCTCGCACCCCGGCGTCGACAAGGTGTCGTTCACCGGGTCCACCGCGGCCGGTCGTGCCGTCGCGGCCGCATGCGGTGCGAACCTGACCAAGGTCAGCCTGGAACTCGGCGGCAAATCCGCGGCCGTGGTCCTCGACGACGCGGACCCAGCCAAGGTCGCCGCCGGGGTGCGGTCGGCCAGCCTGTCCAACAGCGGCCAGATCTGCAACGCGTTGACCCGGGTGCTGGTCCCCGGGCACCGTCACGACGAGTACGTCGACGCGCTCGCCTCCGAGATGGCCGGCCTGCGCGTCGGCGACCCGGACGACCCCAAGACCCAACTCGGGCCGCTGGTTTCGCAACGTCAACAGAGCCGGGTCCGCGAGTACATCGAGATCGGTCAGCACGAAGGAGCGCGACTGGTCCTCGGCGGTGCCGACATGCCCGACGGCCTCGATGCCGGCTGGTACGTCAAACCCACCCTGTTCGCCGACGCCGACAACACCATGCGCATCGCGCGCGAAGAGATCTTCGGGCCGGTCATCACCGTCATCCCTTACCGCGACGAAGACGACGCGGTGGCTATCGCCAACGACTCCGACTACGGCCTGGCCGGTTCGGTGTGGACCGGTGACACCGACCGGGCGCTGGCGATCGCTGGGCGCATCCGCACCGGGACGCTGGGCATCAACCAGGGTTACACCATGGACCCGTTCGCGCCGTTCGGCGGCGTCAAAGGCAGTGGCTATGGGCGGGAGCTGGGCCCGGAGGGCCTGGACGCGTACCTGGACATCAAGTCCATCGCGGTGTGAGGCGTTGCGCGTGAACCCTGGGCGTTGAGCGTGAAGCCTTGGCGTTGAGTGTGAAACCTGGGCTTTCAGAGTGAAACGTGGGCGGGATTTCGCCGAGATTTCCACCCTACGTTCACCGCGAAAGCCGTGGATTCACAATCAAAGCCAACGTTTCACACGCAAGCCTCTGCGCGACCGTAGTGCCAGTAAACGTCGCGGGAAAACATCGGCGTAAACGCGCAGATCGCGGCCGCTCTGGCGCGGAGGATTTCGGTTGGCTATGAGATGCGTGCGGATCAGGCCGCCCAGTCGCAGCATGGAGTTATGCGCAGCATCCTCGCAGTGGCGATCACCCTGACAGCAGCACTGATCACCCCAGCCCACGCGTCCGCTGCCGCGTGCCCGGACGTCGAGGTGACGTTCGCCCGGGGCACCAACGAGCCTCCCGGTGTCGGCGGCGTCGGGCAGGCTTTCATCGACTCGCTGCGCTCGCAGGTCGGCGGGCGGTCCGTGGGGGTCTACGCCGTGAACTATCCCGCCACCGACGCATTCGCCAGCAGCTCCGCCGCGGGCGCGGCCGGCGCCCGAGCACACGTGCAATCGACGGCCGCGAATTGCCCCAACACCCGGATGGTGCTCGGCGGCTATTCGCAGGGCGCGGGCGTCATCGACATGGCCACCAACGACCTGGCTCAGCAAGTCGACCATGTCGCCGCCGTCGCCGTCTTCGGCAATCCGCAAAGCGCCTTGTCGAGGCGGCTGGGTGGTGGACGGCTGCCGGAAATCAGTCCGCTCTACCTGCCGAAGACGATCAACCTCTGCGTTCCCGACGACCCGATCTGCTCCGAGGGCAGGAGCGGCGCGGCGCACGTCGCCTACGTACGGGCCGGGATGACCGGGCAGGCCGCGTCGTTCGTCGCCGGTCGGCTCTAGGCTCTAGGCTCTAGTCTTCCTTCTTTCGATCCGTGTCCCGGCTCGGCTGCACCCGCTTCGGTTCCCCCGGCATCTTCGGGTAGTTCGGCGGGTACGGCATGTCGCCCAGGCCGCGTTCCTCGTCGGCGTCGACCATGTCCAGCAACCCCGTCAGCGACTGGGCAACCTCGTCGATGCCGGCCCACGGATCGTCGCGGGCCGCCGCCATCTCCGGCACCGTCAACATCGTGTAGTCGTCCGGGTCGGCCGACGCCAGCTCGTCCCAGCTCAGCGGCATCGACACCGTCGCGATCGGGGTGCGCCGCACCGAATACGGCGACGCCATGGTGCGGTCGCGCGCGTTCTGGTTGAAGTCGATGAAGATGCGCTCGCCGCGTTCTTCCTTCCACCAGGACGTGGTCACCGCGTCGGGCGCGCGCCGCTCGATTTCGCGGGCCAGCGCGATGCCGGCCCGGCGCACCTGGATGAAGTCCCACTCGGTGGCGATCCGCAGGAACACGTGGACGCCGCGACCTCCCGACGTCTTCGGGTACCCCACCAGACCGAGTTCGTCGAGCAGCGGCTGCAGGACCTCGACGGCAACCGTGCGGGCCTCGACGAAGCCGGTGCCCGGCTGCGGATCGAGGTCGATGCGCAACTCGTCGGGGTGCTCGGTATCGGGGCAGCGGACCTGCCAGGGATGCAGCGTGACGGTGCCCATCTGCGCCGCCCACACGATCGCGGCGGGATGGGTCACCTTCAGTGCGTCGGCGGTACGTCCCGACGGGAACGTGATCAGGCAGGTTTCCAGGTAGTCGGGATGGTGCTGCGGCACCCGCTTCTGGTAGATCTCCTCGCCGTCGATGCCGTCGGGAAACCGTTGCAGATGGGTGGGACGGTCGCGCAATGCCGTCAGCATCGGGCCACGCGCCACCGCCTGGTAGTACTCGACCAGCCGGCCCTTGGTGCCGTCGGATCCGAGCTCGGGGAAATACACCTTGTCGCGGTTGGTCAACCGCACCGAGATGCCGTCGACGTCGAGTTCTTCAGCTGCAGCGGCCATATCTGAAGATTCCAGCACGCGCAGGCCAGAATGAAGCAATGGACTTACCCGTCATGCCGCCGGTGTCGCCGATGCTGGCCAAGTCGGTCAAGACGATCCCGCCGGACGCGTCGTACGAACCCAAGTGGGACGGCTTCCGGTCCATCTGCTTTCGGGACGGCGACGAAGTGGAGCTGGGCAGCCGCAACGAGAAGCCGATGACACGGTATTTCCCGGAACTGGTCGAGGCGGTCAAGGCCGAGTTGCCGCAACGCTGCGTGATCGACGGCGAGATGGTGATCGCCACCGAGCACGGCCTGGATTTCGAAGCGCTGCAACAGCGCATCCACCCCGCCGACTCACGCGTGCGCCTGCTGGCCCAGCAGACCCCGGCCTCGTTCATCGCGTTCGACCTGCTGGCGCTCGGCGACGACGACTACACCAGACGCCCGTTCAGCGAGCGGCGCGCGGCACTCGTCGACGCGCTGCAGAACTCGGGCCCGTCGATTCACGTCACCCCGGCCACCACCGACCAGGCCACCGCGCAGCAATGGTTCGAGGAGTTCGAGGGCGCCGGGCTGGACGGCGTCGTCGCCAAACCGCTGACCGTCACCTATCAGCCGGACAAGCGCGTCATGTTCAAGATCAAGCACGAGCGGACCGCAGAGTGCGTGGTCGCCGGCTACCGAGTGCACAAATCAGGCAGCGACGCCATCGGGTCGCTGCTGCTCGGCCTGTACCAGGACGACGGGCAGCTCGCCTCGGTCGGCGTGATCGGCGCCTTCCCGATGGCCGAACGCAAGCGGCTGTTCGCCGAATTGCAGCCCCTGGTAACCAGCTTCGATCGGCACCCCTGGAACTGGGCGGCCCACGAAGCCGGCGAACGCACCCCGCGCAAGAACGAGTACTCGCGTTGGAACGCCGGCAAGGACCTGTCGTTCGTGCCACTGCGGCCCGAGCGGGTGGTCGAAGTGCGTTACGACCACATGGAAGGCGTGCGGTTCCGGCACACCGCGCAGTTCAACCGCTGGCGGCCCGACCGAGACCCGCGGTCCTGCACCTACGAGCAGCTCGACCAACCGGTCACGTTCAGCCTCAGCGACATCGTGCCGGGCCTTGTTGCCGGAAACACCACCTGATCGACCGCAGGTGCGGTAGAAAGTCGGTTGCGGCGGCCGTGATTCGGCGAAGGGGGCATGCATGCAGCCGTCTCGAATACCCGAACCGGCCCGGCCCGCAATACCGGCCGACATCCGGTCCCGGGTGATGCCAGCCGTGCTCGACGAGCTGGCACGCTGGGGGGTCGAGCGGTTCAGTGTCGAGGCACTCGCCGAGCGGTACCGGCTGGACACGGCGATGATCTACCACTATTGGGGCAGCCGGCAGCGGCTGATCGTCGACGCCGCCCTCGGTGACCTCGAGGTACTGCGTTCGGCGACGGACACCGGCTCGCTACGCGGCGACCTGCTCGCGCTGGCCCGCAGCGTTGCCGCACAGATCAACACCCCGATCGGCCGCACCTTCCTGCGGGCACTGGTCATGGACAGTCGCGGGCATCACGATCACGAGACGCGAATGTTGTTCTGGCAGGGTCGTTTCCATGCTGTACGTCCGGTGATCGATCGGGCACGGAAGCGAGGTGAACTGCGCGACGGGGTGAACACGCTTGCCGCAGTACAGATCGTGCTGGCGCCACTGAACATTCGCGCACTGTATTCGGAGGAACCCGTCGACGACGACTACTGCGTCGTGATCGCGGAACTGGCATGGCACGCGCTTAAGATGTCGTAGTGCTGCACGTCTGTTCCCTGTTCGTCGCCCGCACGGCCGCGTTCGACGAGTACGGCGCGATCAATGCCACCTGCATTCCGATGGCGTGGTTCCAAGTCGACCAAATTCCTTTGCGGGCAAAGGTTCCGGTGGTCCTGGTGGTGCACGCACCGGCCGGTGGCGACTACGACCCTGACCTTCATGTCGTGTGCAAAGACCCTGACGGGAAGCCGCTGGGCTCCCTGCGGGCCGCGTGGCATTGGCCCGACGACGGAAAACTGCCGTCCAAGTATCGGTGCTTCACCCAGGAACTCGCGTTCGAGGTGGCGGCCGAAGGCGAGTACACCATCGGCGCCTATTACGACGCGGAAGGCAAATTCGAGTTGTCCACACCGGTGCCGGTTTCGATCGTTTTGGCCGATGCGGGTTCCGTTGACGACAACGCCGAATAAGCTGTCGCAATGCACGTAGCCGCATTGCTAGTGGCGGGCTCCGCCAACATCGACGATTCCGCGATTGATGCCACCCGCCTGCCCACGACCAGTTATGACGTCAACCAAGTTCCGTTGTGGCTGACGATCCCGTTGGTGCTGGTGGTCCACGCCGGGGCCGGCGAAGATTTCGACGCCGAACTGTTCGTCGTGTGCAAGGACCCTGCGGGGACCATCCGCGGGACCGTCCGCTCCGCCTGGCAATGGCCGGACGAACAAGACAAACGATCCAAGTACCGCTGCTTCACACCGCAGCTTTCCTTTGCGATCGAGACGACGGGCGAATACACCATCGGCGTCTACCACGACGCGGAAGCCGTTCGCCCCATTGCCACCCCGATCCCGCTGGCGATCAACCTGGCCGGTGGGCGTCCGGGTCGCAACAACGGAAACTAGACCGCCACCGTCAGCGTCGCCAGCCCCCGCAGGTTGACGTTCGATTTGTACACCGGCTCGCCGGCCAGCCTGGCGTTCGGGAACCGGGCCGTCACCGCCGACAGCGCCGCACTGGCTTCCAACCGGGCCAGCGGGGCGCCCAGGCAGTAGTGAGCCCCGCGGCCAAAACCCAGATGCCGCAACGATTTACGATCCGGGTCGAAGACGTCCGGTCGGTCGAACTCGGCGGGATCGCGATGCGCGGCGGCCAGCAACAGCAGCATCACGTCGCCCTTGGCGACTTCGGTGTCGGCAATCCGCATGTCGCCGAGCGCGATTCGGTTCAACTGTTGCACCGGGGGGTCGTAGCGCAGCGTCTCCTCGACGATCGCCGCGGCGCGCGCGGGATCGGCACCCAGCGCGGCCCACTGCCCGCCGTCGCGCAGCATCGCCAGGATCGCATTCCCGATCAGGTTCACCGTGGTCTCGTGGCCGGCGACCAGCAGCAGCAGGCACGTCGAGACGATTTCTTCCTCGGTCAGTTGATCGCCGGACTCGTTGACCGCGACCAGCGCCGACATCAGGTCGCTGCCTGGCTGCGAGCGGCGCCGGTCGATCAGACCGCGCAGGTATTCCCGGAGAGCCGCGCCGGCATCGAGCGGATCGTCCCTGTCGTCGGCCGCGTCGCCGGTCGAGAACGGGTCCAGCGCCTTTGCCAGCACCGCCGAGGCACGGCTGAACTTCGGCTCATCCTCCAGGGGCACCCCCAGCAACCGGCAGATGACCGCGACCGGCAACGGGTAGGCGAAGTCTGCGACCACGTCGAAACTGCCCTGCTCGGCGATCCGGTCGAGCAGCCCGTCCACCAACGCGCTGATCTCGGGTTGCAACTCGCTGACGACCCGAGGGGCGAACGCCTTGCTGACCAGTTTGCGCAACCGGGTGTGGTCGGGCGGGTCGAGGAAGAGGAATCCCGGCGGAGTTTCCCGGCGCATCTCCTGGTCGGTGTCGATGAGCCGCTGCGCCGCGGTCGACTTGAGTTGGTCGCTGCTCGACAGCGGGTGCCGCAGCACCTCGTCGCAATCCCGGTACCTCGAGAACAGGACGAAGTTGCCGCCGGGCAACTCGACGGGGCCCAGGTCCCGCAACTCGGCACAGATCGGATACGGGTCGGGCCGGTTTGCCTGGTCCAGCAGCCGCAACAACAACGTCTGCGAGTCGGCCTGGGTCGACGTCAAGGGCATGGTGCCCATTGTGCACGCGCGTAGCATCGGCCTGATGACGGTGCGTCGGGTATGCCGTTTGGTGATGGTCACCGTGTTCGTTGCCGCCGGCATTGCGCTGGCCGCGGCCGGCCACGCCTGCGCGTGCGGTGCCGCGGTCGCCCCGCCCGGCGCGAACGCGACGATGAATCGTGAAGTGGCGCTGATTCATTGGGACGGGACGACCGAGACGATCCTGATGCAACTCGCGATGGACGCCTCCACCGACAACGTCGCCCTGGTGGTGCCGACGCCGAGCCCGGCGACGGTCGCCGCCGCCGACAAGGCGACGTTCACCGAACTCGATCAGCTGACCGCGCCGCAGATCCGGCATCACCGGCACTGGAAACTGGGGTCGCTTGCGGGCGCCTCGCCGAGCAGCGAGGGCGCTTTGGCCGGTGCGAGGGCTCCGGACGTGCTGAGCCAGGTGCGCCTCGGCCCGCTGGAGGCCACCACGCTGGCCGGCGGCGATCTGCGCGGTTTGCGAGAGTGGTTGGACGCCAACGGATACGGGATCAAACCGGCGGTGTCGCAGGCACTGGAACCGTACGTCCGTGACGGCTGGGCGTTCGTGGCGCTGCGGCTGACCAGCAGCGCACCGATGGTGGGCGGGCTGGACCCGGTGCGATTGACCTTCCGGTCCCCGCAACTGGTCTACCCCATGCGTCTGTCGGTCGCCGCCGCGTCCCCGCAGCATGTCACCGTCTACACGTTGTCCGACCACCGCCAGCAGCGCACCGACGTCGACAAGTCCTGGCAGACCACCGAGGTCCGGTTCGCCGGAAACGTCGCCGGTGCCGTGCATGACCCGACGCTGCTCGAACTCGTCGGCAACCACGGCGCGTTCCTGACCAAGACGTCCGTGGCCATTGGTCAAACCTCGCGCATCACTTCGGATTTCGCGTTCGGCAATGCTTCGGGCGACGATCCCTACCGGCAGGTGATCGTCGTCAACGACGACGTCGCGGTGCCGGTGGAGTTCGTGGTGCTGGGGGTGCTGCTGGTGGCGGGCTTCGGGTCGGCGCTGGCGTGGGTGGTCTTGCGACGCCGGCGCTCAACTGTGCGCTGAGGGCGTTGAGCGTGAAGCTACGGCTCTGCGGGTGAACCCTGGGCGCAGATCTGCCGAAGATCCCGCCCTGAACGCACACCCAAAGCCGTCCTTTCACACTGAACGCCAACGATTCACCCGCCCACCGCCGCGCCGGAGCGCGAAGCTACGAAAGTCCCGCCACGCCGGGATGCGCAACCAGCCGATCGAGGAACTCCCGCTGCCCTTTCAACAGCTTGCCGCGCGCCTGCGTCACCGCAAACCAGCCGACCCGATCGACCTCGGGGAACTCCCGGACCTTGCCCGAACCGCGCGGCCACTCCATTTCGAAGGTGTTGCTGCGCGCGTCGGTGACGTCCAGGTCAGCCCGGACGGCGAAGGCGGTGACCACCTTCCCGCCGGGTTGTTTGACCGCGCCCAAGTCGATGCGCGGACCGTCGGGCACCTCCAGCCCGAGTTCTTCGCCGAACTCGCGCCGCGCGGCCTGCCACGGGTCGTCCCCCTGCGCGTACTCGCCTTTCGGGATCGACCAGGCGCCGTCGTCCTTGCGGGCCCAGAACGGGCCGCCCGGATGCGCGATCAGGACCTCGACCACCCCGGCCCGCACCCGGTACAGCAGCACACCAGCGCTCAGCTTCGGCATGAGTACGTGATGACCGGCGCCGGTTCCATCCGGCCATTACACCCGACACGACACGCGAACGTCACGGCGACAATGTTTGACTGCCGTCATGCATCTACGTGTCAGCCCGGTCAACGTTCTGATCACCGTCGCCGCGCTGGGCAGCGCCGCGGTGGGCGGCCTGTTCTTCGCCTTCTCCACGTTCGTGATGCGCGGCCTGGATCGCGTCAGCGCGCCCGTCGCGATCACCGCAATGCGCGGCATAAATGCTGAGGCGCAGGCGAATACACCGTTCTTGCTGTTGTTCTTCGGGACAGCTGTCGCGGCGCTGGCGGTCGGCGTCGTAGCGGTGGTACAGCTGCGCCGATCCGGCAGCGGCTACCTCCTGGCCGGGGCGATCCTGGCCGCCGCCGCGGTCGTCGTCACAGCCGCCTTCAATGTGCCACTGAACAACCAGCTGGACAGTCTCGGCCCCACCACGGATGCCGCCCCAGCCTGGCGCGACTACGCCGGTCCGTGGACGGCGTGGAACCACGTCCGCACCGTCTGCCCGTTGCTGGGCGCGGCGTTGCTGGGCGTCGGCCTCTTCCGCCGTAGTTAGGCAGACCTAACAACGTCGGCTACGCTCGCAGCGTGTCACATCAAACCGATTCTCTGACCGGCGAATCCCCGAGTGCCGGGTTCGACGCCCCGAAAAGTCTGCGCGAATACGCCTGGACCACGGTCATCAACACCGTGCCGCCGGTGTTGGCCTACTACGGACTGCGCATCTTCGGCGTCACGCCCTACCTGGCGCTGGTCGGCGCGATCGTCGTCGCCACCCTGCAGGGTCTGTACACGCTGGTACGCAAACGCAAGGTCGAATTCGTCAACATCGCCGTGCTGGTCTGCGCCGCGGTTTCCCTGGCCGTCGCGTTCACCACCAAGAACCCGCGCATTGTCCAGGTCACCGAACTCATCCCAACCACTTTCATCGTGTGGTCGGTGGTGGTCAGCGGCGTGGCCCGGAAGCCCAGCTCGAAGATGATCACCGGCGCGATCATGCCCAGCCTCGCCGACGCGGCCCTGCCGCAACGGGGCTGGACCGAGCAGGACATCCGCGACTGGCACAGCTTGCACACCCGGCTGTGCGTGCAGCTGGGTCTGGTCTGCGCCGTGTTCCCGTTCGCCGCGGTCGCGTGCATCTTCACCCTGCCCGTCGACATCTCCCAGATCCTCATCGTCACGGTGGGCTCGGCCCTGCTCGTCGCCTGCATCACGGCAGCCACCACGTTGTTCCGCAAGTTCGTCCAGCAGCGCGACGCGGCGGCCGCCGCACGCGCCACTGCTTGACAGTGACTGCCATAACGGCATAGCTTGCCGCTGGTGACCAGACCAGCTCAATTGCGCGTCATCCAATGGGCCACCGGCGGCGTCGGCAAGGCCGCCATCGAATGCGTCCTGAACCATCCGGAGCTGGAACTGGCCGGATGCAAGGTGCACAGCGCGGCGAAGAACGGCGTGGACGTCGGGCAGATCCTGGGCATCCAGGACATCGGCGTCACGGCGACAACCAGCGTCGACGAGGTGCTCGCCCTCGAGGCCGACTGCGTGATGTACAGCCCGCTGGTTCCCAACGACGACGAGGTCATCGCGATCCTGCGTTCGGGCAAGAACGTGGTGACCCCGGTCGGCTGGGTGTATCCAGACCTGACCAACCCCCGGCACAAGGCCGTCGCCGACGCCGCAACCGAGGCCGGGGTGACGCTGCACGGTTCGGGCATCCACCCCGGCGGCATCACCGAGCGATTCCCGCTGATGGTGTCGTCGCTGTCCTCGGCGGTCACCCACGTGCGGGCCGAGGAATTCTCCGACATCCGCACCTACAACGCCCCGGATGTGGTGCGGCACATCATGGGTTTCGGCGGCAGTCCCGAGGAAGCGGTGCAGGGCCCGATGGCCGGACTGCTGGAAGCCGGCTTCAAACAGTCGGTGCGAATGATCGCCGATGTCATGGGTTTTCGTATCGATCCGGCGATCAGGACGACTCAGGACATCGCCGTCGCGACCGGCGACATCGACTACGACCCGGTTCCGATCGCACCGGGCACCGTGGCGGCGCGCCGGTTCCGCTGGCAGGCCCTGGTCGACGGGGAGCCGGTGATCACCGCCGCGGTGAATTGGCTGATGGGCGAGGAGAACCTGGACCCGGCCTGGGATTTCGGCGAGCAGGGCGAGCGCTTCGAGGTCGAGATCACCGGCGACCCCGACGTGAGCCTGACGTTCAAGGGATTGCAGCCGGAGTCGATCGCCGAAGGACTGGTCCGCAACCCGGGCATCGTGGTCACCGCCAACCATTGCGTCAATGCCATCCCCTACGTCTGTGCCGCGGCACCCGGCATCAAGACCTATCTGGATCTGCCGCTGCTCGCCGGACGCGCAGCGGCGAAATTCGGCGGATGAGCGGTGTTCTCGGGATCGGCTCGTTGCGATGACCGGCGAGTCGCTGCGGGATCGCCAGCGCGCCCAGATCCGCGCCGACATCAGGCGCGCGGCGTTCCGGTTGTTCGCCGAACGCGGCTACGACGCGGTGACGACGGAGGAAATCGCTACCGCCGCAGGGGTTTCGCCGCGTACCTTCTTCCGGCACGTGCCGACGAAGGAGGAGTTGCTGCTGGCCCCGGTGCGCCACGGCGGCGCCGCGATCGTGAACCTGCTCGAACAACGACCCGCCGACGAGTCGCCGGATGTGGCCCTGGTCAACGCCATCACCATCCGGACCCGGTCGTTCGACCGGGCCGACTGCGACGAATGGCGGGCGGCGTTGCTGGTCGCCCCGGATCTGCTAGACAAGGTCACGCTGCACACACCACAGGACCGGGAGCGGGCCACCAAGCTGATCGCCGAGCGCATGCGCGCCGACCCCGATCGCGACATCCGGCCGGGGCTGTTGGTCGAACTCGCTTTCGCCGCAGGCGATTACGGGTTCCGGCAATGGGTGCGTGCGGCGTCGACTTCGCGGTCGCTCGACGAGTACGTCACCCGGTCCCTCGAAGCGGTCAAGAGCCCGCACTGGGGTTAGCGATCCGCACCGGTTTCCCGTCCAGCCACGCCACCACCGCCTCCACCGTGTCGGCGTAGAACGCGCTCAACATTTCCCGGGTGACGTACCCCAGATGCGGCGACAACGTCACGTTCGGCAGCATGCGCAGCGGATGCCCGGCCGGCAACGGCTCCACGTCGAAGACGTCCAGACCCGCCCCCGCGATGCGGTTACCGGCCAGCGCGTCGATCAGCGCGGCCTCATCGACCAGAGGTCCCCGAGAGGTGTTGACCAGAAAGGCGTCTGGTTTCATGAGGCTCAGTTCGTGCTCACCCACCACGCCCCGGGTCCGCTCCGAGAGCACCAGGTGCAGCGAGACAATGTCGGACCGCGCGAACAACGCCGCTTTCTCCACCCGGCGAACCCCGACCGCGGCAGCGGCCTCCTCGGTCAGATTCTGGCTCCACGCAATGACTTCCATTCCGAACACCTGCGCGTATTCGACCATGCGCTTGCCGACCCGCCCCAAACCCACCAAGCCAAGTGTCTTGCCGGACAGCGTCATACCGACGGTGCTCTGCCAGCCGCTGTCGCGCATGCGTCGATGCTCTTCGGCCAGATTGCGGACCGTGGCGATCAGCAACCCCCAGGCCAATTCCGGGGTCGCGTCGCGCACGGCGCGGAACCGTGGATGCGCGAAATCGGTGTGGGCCACCAGAATGCCGTGCTCGGTAGCGGCGGGCAGGTCCAGGTTGGGCAGATTGCGGCCGACGATGGTGATCAACTTCAGGTTCGGCAGTCGCTCGATCAGGGTGCGCGGCAATGCCATTCGCTCACGCAGCGTGCACAGTACCTCGAACGGCAGCAGCGCTTCGACGGCCTCGGCTTCGGAGAGGTGCCGGTCGAAAACAGTGAGCTCGGCACGGTTGCGGACCGGCGACCAATCGGCGAGATCCAGTGCAACGCCGGCGTAGTCGTCCAGGATCGCCACCCTGGGCGTGCGGTCTGCCATCAGCGTGCGGCCGCGGACGTGCGCTGGGGCCCGGCGTAATGCCGCCACGCCGCCCACGTCCGGCTGTACAGGCCGGGCACCACCTGCGGATCCGGACCGTCGATGACCACCGCGGCCCGGTCTTCGGAGTAGGCGGACCAACCCGGCGAGCCGGAGCGGGCGAACTCGACCCAATGCTGCTGCAGCCAGTCGCTGACGGCGCGGTACTCGCGGCGCCCGCCGACCGCCAGCGCCTGAGTGCCGGCGCCCCCGAAGACCAACGGCACGTCGATGGCGTGGATGGCGCCCATCCCGATCCGGCGCAGCACGGGCGGGGCGTAGTCGATGCGGTACAGATACGTCGGAGCATGGCGGGCATGGCCGTCGGCGGCCGCGATCATCGGCCGGACGAAGAAGCAGTCGGTGGCCAGCCGCGTCAGCGCCGCGGCGCTGGGATAGTCCGGGTAGTGCGCGAGCACTGTGTCACGGGCGTCGGGGTCGGTGGCGGCGAACATGCGGTCCACCCGCGCCGGTGTCGTCGGGAACAGGTCCACGAACGGGCGCACCGGTATCCAGCCGGCGTGACCCATCTCGTTGCGCATCGAACCGGTGAGCAACGGGACGCGGTGAGCGCGCCCGGCGGCGATTGCCGTCGTCGGGTCCTCGGGCAGGAAGTCGCCGTCGACGACCGGCGCCAGCGACATCTGGCACGGCACGGCGCGCGCGGTGCGCAGCATCACCCGGATCGCGGCGCTGGTGATCGCGGTGGCGGGTGCGGTGCGCAGGACGTCGGCGGTGTCGTCTCCGTCGGCGCCGAGCGCCTCGACCACCCGGCGTGCGGTCTCGGCGGCCTGGTCGGGCGTGCGCACCGCATCCGGAATCGGACTCTGCGCGATCACCCGATGGAACAGCCCGCGTGCTGCGGGCACGGCGAGGTGCGTCATCACCGCGCTGGCGCCGGCGGACTGACCGCACACCGTGATGTTGTCCGGATCCCCACCGAACGCGGCGATGTTGCGCCGTATCCAGGCCAGCGCGGCGACCTGGTCGCGCAGACCGAGGTTGGCGTCGAAGTCCGGTGAGTACCGGGAGAAGTCGACGAAGCCCAGGCCGCCCAATCGGTAGTTGACCGTGACCAGCACGATGCCGAAGCGGCGCACCAGCGGCATCGGGTCATGCACCGGCAACGCGGCACTGCCCTCGAAATAACCGCCGCCGTGGATGAACACCAGCACCGGTCGGGTCGTCGCCGCGCTGACGGGCGCGCAGACGTTGAGGGTCAGGCAGTCCTCGTGCTGAATCTGCCGCTTGATGACGCCCAGCGGCGAGCTGAACCGATGCGAGTGCGCGGCGTTGCCGAAGCGGGTCGCGTCGCGCACGCCGGTCCAGGGTGTGACAGGTTGGGGTGCTTTGAAGCGCAGCGGCCCGACCGGCGGGGCGGCGTACGGAAGGGAACGCCACACGGTGACATCGTCATACCGACGTCCACGGACAGCGCCCGTCTCGACGGAAACCTCGGTCACCGACCCAGTGTGCCGCACGATGTTGCCGCGGCTACCCGGCGTCGAGGATCTCCGCGGCGTGCGACGTCCAACTGATGGCGCCGTCCTTCCCGAGAGACGATCGGCTTGCTACAGCTGTAGCAACGGAGCTACATTCGTTGCATGTCCGCCAATGTCCCCGCTCGCGATCTGCGCAATCACACCGCCGAAATCCTGCGACGAGTCGAGGCGGGCGAGGAGATCGAAGTATTGCGAGAGAATCGGCCGGTTGCCAAGATTGTTCCGCTACCGCGGCGGCGACCGTGGCTTCCCGCAGCCGAAATCATCCGCGAGTTGCAGCGCCTCGGTCCCGACTCCACCGGTCTTCGCGACGAGTTAAGGGAAGCGCTGACGGACACGACCGACGATCTCTCGTGGTGACGGTCCGCCGCGCGCTGGCCGACACCTCGGTGTTCGTCGGCCTGGAAGCGGCGCGGTTGGATGCGGATCGATTCGCCGGGTACGAATGGGGCGTCTCGGTGATCACGCTCGGTGAGCTGCGTCTCGGCGTACTGCAAGCCACTGGTCCCGAAGCGTCAGCACGACGCCTCTCGACTTATCAACTGGCCCAGCGGTTTGAACCTTTGAATATCGATGAGCGGGTCTCTGAGGCCTGGGCGCTGCTGGTCTCGCGTCTCCGCGCGGCCAATCGCCGGGTCCCCGTCAACGACAGCTGGATCGCGGCGACCGCAATCGCACACGACATTCCGGTCGTCACCCAGGATCGCGATTACGCCGATATGCCCGATGTCGAGGTCATTGCGATCTGATCAGTGCGGCGCGCGCCAACGTCTGTTCGGCCATCTTCACGTGCGCCGCATCGACGAGCACCCCGTTGACCCCGACCGCACCGCGCCCGTTGGCCTCGGCTTCCCGGTAGGCATCGACATTCCTTTGCGCCAAGACGATTTCGTCGGCGGTCGGTGCGTACACCCGGTTGGCGACGGGCACCTGGTTCGGGTGGATCGCCCACTTCCCGGTGTAGCCCATCAGCGAGGCGCGCCGGGCGTCGCGTTCGTAGCCGTCCAGATCCTGGTAGTCCGGATAAGGCGCGTCGATCGCGTCGATACCCGCAATGCGGGCCGCCACGATCACCTTGTTGCGCGCGTAAGACCAGAAATCCCCAGGATATTCGCCGAGGGGGACGAAATTGGTGTCCACCCGGGCGCCCTGGGACAACGAGAAGTCGCCGACCCCGAAGATCAACGCGTCCAGCCGTGGGCTGGCCGCCGCGATGGCCTCGGCGTTGGCCAGTCCCTCGACCTCTTCGATGAGCACCTCGAGACGAATCCTCCTGTCCAGCTGCAGTTTTGCCTCCAGCTGAGTGAGCAGCACGTCGACCCACCACACGTCGCGGGCGGTGCGGGGCTTGGGGATGATGACGGTGTCGAGATTGTGGCCGGCTTTGGTCACCACCTCGATCAGGTCGTCGTGGCACCACGGGGTGTCCAGCCCGTTGATGCGGATCGCGCGGACGGTGCGGCCCCAGTCGATGTCGTTGAGCGCCTCGATCGCCTTGGCCCGCGCGGATTCCTTGAACGCCGCCGGTACCGCATCCTCGAGGTCGAGGAACACCAGGTCGGCACCGCAGCCGGCGGCCTTTTCGAACATGTTGTCGTTGCTCGCGGGCACCGCGAGCTCCGAACGCCGTAGCAAGCCGGTCATGAATCTGCCTCTCTCACAACACGCCTCGGGCGTGCAGTGCGTCGATGTCGTCGTTGCCCAGGCCCAGTAGTTCGCCGTAAACCTCGGCGTTGTGCTGCCCGAGGCCGGGTCCGAGATGCTCGACCGTCCCGGAGGCTGACGAGAACCGCGGCACCGGCGCCTGCACCGTCATCGGACCGAGCTGGTCGTCGGCGACGGAGACGAACACGTTGCGGTGGGCGAGCTGGGTATCGGCGACCAGATCGGTGATGTCGTAGACGGGTGCGGCGGCCACCTCGTGCGCTTCGAAAACCTGCATCGCCTCCGAAAGTGTCTTGGCGGCAACCCAATCCGCGACCACGGCATCGACCTCCCGGGCCCGGGCGAGCCGGCGTTGGGGATCGGAGAAGTCCGCGTCGTCCACCAGGTCATACCGGCCGATGGCCCGGAACACCCGCAGCGCCAACGCCGGCGAGCTGCCCGACATCGCCAGCCACCGGCCGTCGGCGGTCCGATAGGTGTTGCGCGGCGCCGAGATGTCCCACCGGTTGCCGGATCGCTGTGGCACCAGGCCGAGCTGGTCATACCCGAGCAGTGTCTGTTCGAGCAATCGGGCAAGCGGGTCAATGAGATTCACGTCGATCAGCTGACCAGGCCCGCCGTGCACGTCGCGGTGATACAGCGCCATCATGACCGCGTATACACCATTCAGCGACGCCACGCCGTCGGCCAGCATGAACGGCGGCAGCGTCGGCGGTCCGCCTTCCTGGCCGGTGAGGTGGGCGAATCCGCTCATCGCCTCACCGAGCGTGCCGAATCCGGGCCGTTCGCTTTTCGGGCCGGTCAACCCGTAGCCGGTGATGTGCAGCATGACGATGCGATCGTTGACGGCGCGCAGGCTTTCGTAGTCCAGGCCCCACTTGCGCAACGTCTGCGGCCTGGTGTTGAAGATGGCGACGTCGGCGTGCTCGACCAAGCGGCGCACCAGATCCTGTCCCTCGGCGCAGCGCAAATCCAAAGTGACGCAGCGCTTGTTGCGCGATATGGACTTCCACATCAGCCCGACACCGTCGCGCTGGTTCCCCCACGCCCGGATCGGGTCGCCCAGCCCGGGCTGCTCGACCTTGATCACCTCGGCGCCGAACTCACCCAGATAGGTCGCCACCAGTGGGGCGGCGGCCAGGGTGGCCAGGTCGAGCACCCGCAGGCCGTCAAGCATGGGCGGTGACCGGGCGTTGCAGGCCCAGATGGCCACGCAACGTCGACGACTCGTAGGCGGTGCGGAACAGCCCTCGTCGCTGCAACTGCGGCACCACCATGCGCACCACGTCCTCGAAGGCGCCCGGCAGATGCGTTGCCGCCAAGACGAATCCGTCACACGCATCGGTCTCGAACCAGTCCGCCATCTGATCGGCGACCTGCTCGCCGGTGCCCACGAACCGCGGCCCCTGCAACAACGTCGCGCGGTGGCCGGCCAGGTCGCGCACGGTCACGGTGTCCTTGCCGATATGGGTGCGCAGGTTCTGTACCAACCCGCGGATGCCCGACACCGAGGCGATGAGTTCGTCGGTGACCGGATCGTCCAGATCGTGTTGCGCGAAGTCGTAGTTCATCAGCTCCGACAACAGTGTCAGCGACGCCATGGGATGCACGAGGTCGTCGAGGAACATCGCCTCACGCTCCTTGGCATGCGACTCCGATTCGCCCACCACGGCGTAGGCCATCGGGCAGATCCGCACCGCGCCGGGATCGCGTCCGGCCTCGGCGATGCGCTCCTTCTGATCGGCATAATGGCTGCGGGCGATGTCGATTCCGGGGTCGCCGGTGAAGATCAATTCGGCCCAGCGCGAGGCGAATTCGCGCCCGCGGCCCGACGAGCCCGCCTGGATGATGACGGGTCGCCCCTGCGGAGTGCGCGGCACGGTCAGCGGCCCGCGCGCCGAGAAGTACTGCCCCACGTGACCGAGCTCGTGCACCTTGTCCGGATCGGCGTACCGGCCCGAATCGCGGTCGTGCAGGATCGCGTCGTCCTCCCAGGTATCCCACAACCCGGTGACCACGTCCATGAATTCGTCGGCCCGGTCGTAGCGTTCGTCGTGACCGAGATGTGCGTCGACACCGAAGTTGTGCGCTTCGCTGTCGTTGACCGAGGTCACCACATTCCAGGCGGCGCGACCGCCGGACAGATGGTCCAGCGAGGCGAAGGTCCGCGCGACGTGGAACGGCGGGTAGTAGGTGGTGGAGTAGGTGGCGCCGAGCCCGATGCGCGAGGTGGCCTCGGCCAGCACCCCGAGCACCACACCCAGGTCGAGCTTGACCGGACGGGCGCCGTACCTGACGGCATCTGCCACCGATCCGCCGTAGACCCCGGGCATGGCCAGCCGGTCGTCGAAGAACATCAGGTCGAAGCAGCCCTCTTCAAGCTGACGGCCGATCTTCGCGTAGTAGGCCGCGTCGAGGTAACGGTGCTCGGTGGCGGGGTGTCGCCACGATCCGGCGTACACGGAGGTGCTGCCGGCTTGCATGAAGGCAACGAGGGCGATCTTGTCTGCTCGCATGGTTGGCGAATCTAACATCTGATATATCAGATTTCAAATGTGGTGTTTGTTACGCTAGGCGCGTGGCCATCGACATCTCCGGCACCGTGCGCGAGCGGGCCGCGCGCGAACTGCGCGACCGCATCCTCACCGGCGCACTGCCCGCCGGGGCGCGTATCGACCTCGACGCGATCACCGAGGAATTCGCCACCAGCCGGACCCCGGTTCGTGAAGCGTTGTTGGAGCTGTCTTTCGAGGGCCTGGTTCGCGTCGCACCGCGCAGCGGCGTGACGGTGATCGGCATCAGCCCGGACGACGTGCTGGACAGCTTCACCATCCTGGGCGTGCTGACCGGGCAGGCGGCGGCGTGGGCCGCGCAGCGAGTGGATCCCGACGAACTCGCGATGCTGCGCGAACTGGCCGCCGACGTCGCCGCCCGCTCCGGCGAGGACAGCATCGGCGAGGCCAACTGGCACTTCCATCAGAAGATTCACCGCGCGGCGCACTCGCCACGGTTGATGGCCCAAATCAGGCAGGCCGCGCGAGTCGTGCCGACGAACTTCCTCACCCTGTTCCCAGACCACGAGAAGCATTCGCTCGACGAGCACCGGGAGCTGCTCGATGCATTGGCCGACAAGGACGTCGAGCGGGCCCGCACCATCGCCGAACGACACGTTTTGGACGCCGGACGCTCGCTGGCCGAGTGGTTGGAACGGCGCGACTAGGGTTCTAGCGTGCCCGACATTCCCCCGCAGTTTCGGCGGTCGGCTGACGCACCAAATCCGCGCACGCTCATCGACATCGTCCACGAGACCGCGGCCCGCTATCCGGACGCGGTGGCAATCGACGACGGCGAGGTGCAGCTGACCTACAGCGAGTTGCTGGAGGACATGGATGCCAGCGTCGCGTGGCTGGCCGCCCGCGGCATCGGCCGCGGCGACCGGATCGGCATCCGGATGCCGTCGGGCAGCTACTCGTTGTACGTCGCGATCCTGGCGGTGCTGGCCGCCGGTGCCGCCTACGTGCCCGTCGACGCCGACGATCCCGACGAACGGGCCGAGCTGGTCTTCGGCGAAGCCGACGTGGTTGCGGTGATCAGCGAAAAGGGCATTCAACGAACCCAGGGCGCGTCCCGCGGCTGGCGGGCACAGGCCCCGCTGGCCCGCGACGACGCATGGATCATCTTCACCTCCGGATCCACCGGTACCCCCAAGGGTGTCGCCGTGACTCATCGTAGCGCCGCGGCGTTCGTAGACGCCGAGGCGCGAATATTCGTGCAGGACAACCCGATCGGGCCGGGTGACCGGGTGCTGGCCGGACTGTCGGTGGCGTTCGACGCGTCATGCGAGGAGATGTGGCTGGCCTGGCGGCACGGCGCCTGCCTGGTTCCGGCGCCGCGGTCGCTGGTACGCAGCGGCACGGATCTGGGACCCTGGCTGGTCACCCGGGATGTGACCGTGGTGTCGACGGTGCCGTCGCTGGCCGCGCTGTGGCCGGCCGAAGCGCTGGAAGCGGTGCGGTTGTTGATCTTCGGCGGCGAAGCGTGTCCTGCCGAGCTCGCGGAGCGGTTGGCGGTGGAGGGCCGCGAGGTATGGAACACCTACGGCCCCACCGAGGCCACGGTGGTCGCTTGCGCTGCCCGACTCGACGGTTCCGGGCCGATCAGCATCGGGCTGCCGCTGGCGGGTTGGGACTTGGCCGTTGTCGGTGCCGACGGAGAACCGGTGGGCTACGGCGACACCGGCGAGCTGGTCATCGGCGGGGTCGGTCTGGCACGCTATCTGGACGAAGCCAAAGACGCCGAAAAGTATGCGGCAATACCGACATTGGGCTGGAAGCGGGCCTACCGCAGCGGCGATCTCGTCCGCCTCGAGCGCGACGGGCTGTACTTCTGCGGTCGCGGCGACGATCAGGTCAAGATCGGGGGACGGCGCATCGAGTTGGGCGAGGTGGACACCGCCCTGGTCAGCCTGCCGGGGGTAAGTGGCGGGGCGGCAGCGGTCCGTCGCACCACCGCCGGCACGACGGTGCTGGTCGGGTATGTGGTGAGCGCCGACCCCGAATTCGATGTCGGTAAAGCTCGTCTCCAACTCGCCGAGCACCTGCCCGCCGCGCTGGTGCCGCGCCTGGTGCGGATCGACGAGTTGCCCACCCGCACATCCGGCAAAGTCGATCGGGACGCCCTGCCGTGGCCGGCGAACGACGGCACCGACGTGGCGCCGGACCTGGCCGGCACGGCGGGAAGGTTGGCCGAACTATGGCGAACCCTGCTGGGCAGCAACGCCACTGACGTTCAGTCCGACTTCTTCGAGCTCGGTGGCAATTCGTTGGCCGCCGCTCAACTGATCGCGACTTTGCGACAGCAGTACCCTCAGCTCACCGTGGCCGACCTGTACGACCATCCGCGGCTGGGTTCGCTGGCCGGTTTTCTCGACGAACTCGAGGCGCCGCCGCGGCCGACCGAGCGGGTGGTTCGACCGATCCCCTTGCGTGCCCAGCTGATCCAGACGCTGGCGGCGCTCCCGCTGGCGGGACTGACTGCGCTGCAATGGGTTACCTGGCTGGGATTGGGGAACAATCTCGCCCGTGCCCTGCATGTGGTGCCGTGGACGGTCGCGGTGAACTGGTGGCTGCTCGGGATCGCGTTCGTCGTGTTCGTCACGCCGCTGGGCCGGATGGGCATCGCGGTGTTGTGCGCGCGCATCCTGTTGTGGAGCGTCAAGCCGGGAACCTACCCTCGCGGCGGCTCGGTGCACCTGCGGGTGTGGTTCGCCGAGCGGTTGGCCGCGGCCAGTGGCGCCCAAAACCTCGCCGGCGCACCCTGGCTCGTCTATTACGCTCGTGCGCTGGGTGCCGAAATCGGCAAGGGTGTCGACCTGCATTCGATGCCCCCGGTGACGGGCCTGCTCACGGTCGGTCCGCGCAGCGCGATCGAACCCGAGGTGGACCTGTGCGGGCATTGGGTCGACGGGGACGCATTTCACCTCGGCGCCATCACGATCGGCAACGACGCAACCAT
Source organism: Mycobacterium sp. NGS59 (assembly GCF_059812345.1). Lineage (NCBI taxonomy): Bacteria > Bacillati > Actinomycetota > Actinomycetes > Mycobacteriales > Mycobacteriaceae > Mycobacterium > Mycobacterium sp. NGS59. The sequence continues at coordinate 43,150 of NZ_JCALCN010000021.1, read as the reverse complement.
CGGTGCGCGAACGACGTTGCTGCCCGGCGCGGTCGTCGGCAAGAACGCCGACGTGGCACCCGGTTCGAGCGTGGTCGGCAAGATCAAGAACGGCCAGTACTGGAAAGGTTCCCCGGCGGCGAAGTCCGGCCGGGTCAAGCATCCGTGGCCGGACGAACGACCAGCCCCGCGTCCGCACTGGGTGGCCGTCTACGGGTTGACGTCGCTGCTGCTGGCCGGCCTGCCGGTGCTGGCGGTGGCCAGCGGTCTGGCGGTCATCGCGCTGGCCGTTCACCACACCAGCAGCCTGTCGGACGCGGTACTGCCGGCGTTGTTGTGGGCGCCGGCTGCGACAGTGGCCGCGGTCGCGGTCTACGCGGCGGTGACCGTGATTGCGGTGCGGGCGTTGTCAATCGGACTGCGCGAGGGCTACCATCCGGTGCGCAGCCGCGCCGGCTGGCAACTGTGGACCACCGAGCGGCTGATGGATGCGGCGCGCACCTATCTGTTCCCGGTGTACGCCAGCCTGTTGACGCCGATCTGGCTGCGGGTCCTGGGCGCCCGGGTGGGCCGGGGCACAGAGATCTCCACGGTGTTGCTGACGCCCAAGTTCGCCGTCATCGAGGACGGCGCGTTCCTGGCCGACGACACCATGGTCGCGTCGTATGAGCTGGGCGGCGGATGGATCTACGCGGCGGAGACGACCGTCGGGCGGCGCGCGTTCCTCGGCAACTCCGGTATCGCCCAGCCCGGCCGCCGGGTGCCCGAAGACGGGCTGGTCGCGGTGTTGTCCGCCGCGCCGCCGAAAGCCAAACGCGGTTCGTCCTGGCTGGGCAGCCCGCCGATGCGACTGCGCCGGCGACCCACCGAAGCCGACGAGGAGACCACCTACCATCCACCGACCCGGGTCAAGGTGATGCGGGCCGCGGTGGAGGTCTGTCGGCTGCTGCCGATGGTGGCCACCGCGACGATCGGGTTGGCAGTGCTGGGCGGGTTGCAGGCTCTGGCAACGCGATTCGGACTCTGGTGGACCGCTCTTGGTGGCGGGCTGGTGCTGCTGGCCGCCGGCGTTGTGGCCGGGGCGGTGACCGTGGTGGCGAAGTGGCTGCTGGTCGGCCGGATCAAGGCGGGTGAATATCCGTTGTGGTCGTCGTTCGTGTGGCGCAACGAGCTTGCGGATACCTTTGTCGAAACCGTTGCGGCGCCGTGGTTTGCGCGTGCGGCTACCGGGACACCGGCGCTGAACCTGTGGCTGCGGGGGCTCGGGGCGGTGGTGGGACGCGGCACCTGGTGTGAAACCTACTGGCTGCCCGAAGCCGATCTCGTCGTGCTGGGCGCGGGCAGCACGGTCAACCGCGGTTGCGTGGTGCAGACCCATCTGTTCCACGACCGGATCATGCGGATGGACAGCGTCGTGCTGGAATCCGGTGCAACTCTGGGTCCCCACTGTGTTGCCCTGCCGGCGGCACGGTTGGGTGCCGGAGCATCCGTCGGCCCAGCGTCGCTGGTGGTGCGCGGCGACGAAGTACCGGGATCGACCCGCTGGCAAGGCAATCCGGTGCGGCCCTGGAACTCCGGCCGGAAGAAAACCGGTCGTAAGAACAGGGCTCGGGTCGAAGACACGGCGGCCTGATGTCATCGGCGAAGAAGGACGCCAAGAACGGCGCGATGGATCCATACCTGCCGCAGAACGGCAACGTCGGATATTCGGTGTCGCGTTACGAGCTGGATCTGGAGTACAAGGTCGGCATCAATCGACTTTCGGGTACCGCGACCATCACCGCGGTGACCACCACCGAATTGGAGTCGTTGACTCTCGATCTGTCCAGCGCGCTGTCCGTGTCGAAGGTGTGGGTGAACGGCAAGAGCGCAGACCGCTTCAGTTGCCGCAGCGGCAAATTGCGCATCGTTTTGGCATCAAAGTTGGCCTCCGGGGCCGCGATGTCGGTCGTAGTGCGTTACGGCGGCAGCCCGAAGCCGCTCCGAACACTGTGGGGCGATGTCGGTTTCGAGGAGTTGACGGACGGTGCCCTTGTCGCCGGACAACCCAATGGCGCCGCGTCCTGGTTTCCGTGCAACGACCACCCCAGCGCCAAAGCCGCATTCCGCATCCAGGTCAGCACCGAAAGCGCTTACACCGCAGTGGCCAACGGCAAGCTGGTCTCGCAACGTGCCCGCGCGTCACAGACCGTCTGGATCTACGAACAACCCGAACCTACGTCGACCTACCTGATCACTTTGCAGATCGGTGTCTACGAACTGGCCCGGTTGGCCAGGACACCGGTACCGATCCGCGCCGCGTTGCCCGAGCGACTGCGGCGAGAATTCGACCACGATTTCGCCCGCCAACCGCAGATGATGAAGCTGTTCGTCGACCTGTTCGGCCCGTACCCGCTGGCCAATGGTTACACGGTGGTGATCACCGACGACGTCCTCGAGATTCCCCTTGAGGCGCAGGGCATTTCGATATTCGGCGCCAACCATTGCGACGGCAGCCGGGACAGCGAGCGGCTGATCGCCCACGAACTGGCGCATCAGTGGTTCGGCAACTCGGTGACCGCGCGTCGGTGGCACGACATCTGGCTGCACGAAGGCTTCGCCTGCTACGCAGAATGGTTGTGGTCGGAGCACAGCGGTGGGCCCAGCGCCGACGAGCTGGCCCGGCACTACCACGCGGAGCTGCGGCACCAACCGCAAGACCTGTTGCTGACGGATCCGGGACCGCGCGACATGTTCGACGACCGGGTGTACAAGCGTGGTGCGTTGACGTTGCACGCGTTGCGCGACCGGCTCGGTGACTCGAATTTCTTTGCACTGCTCCAGGATTGGACTGCACGATATCGGCACGCGACCGCCGCTACCGACGATTTCACCGGTTTGGCTGCCGGCTACACCGACGAGTCTCTCGAGCCGCTGTGGGAGGCCTGGTTGTATTCGACCGAGGTGCCGTGACTACAGGTTCGCCAGGTCGTCGGGAACGTCCACGGCGTGCTCTTGCAGCACCTCCAGCGGCACCACGTCGAGTGTGCGCTGGTGGGTGGACGCCAGCACCACCGGTGCGGCGCAGCCATCCTGATGGGCGCGCAGCCAGTTGCGCGCGGTGACGCACCAGCGGTCACCCGGCAGCAGGCCGGGAAACCGGTATTCGGGGATCGGTGTCGAGAGGTCGTTGCCGATGGAGCGCTGGTGCTCGAGAAACTCGGCGGTGACGACGGCGCAGATGGTGTGCAAGCCGCGGTCCTCGTCCCCGGTGGAACAGCAGCCGTCCCGGTAGAAGCCAGTCACCGGCTCGTTGCCGCACGGTTCCAACGGGCCACCCAGCACGTTGCGATCAGGCAAGCGATCAGGCATGCGCTTAGTATCGCGCTTTGCGCCGGGAAAGTAAGCCTGGACCGTGCAGATGGGCTAGGTTCAGCGGCGTGATACTTACGGGCGCTTTCCTGGCAGACGCGGCTGCCGTCGTCGACAACAAACTCAACGTCTCGGGCGGTGTGCTGTCCCGCTTCGGCCTGGGGCCGGACCGGTCGGCCCGCTTCGTGTTGGTGGTGCTGACCCAGGCCGAGCCCGGCAACACCGACCGGCAGATCAAGATCGAGATGCGCCCGCCCACCGACGAGGATCCGATCAAACTGGAATTCGAGGTGCCGGAGGCCGCGGTCGCCGAGTTCCCCGGCTTCGCGTTCTTCGAGCTGCAACTGCGCCTGCCGACCGACGGCCGCTGGGTGATGGTCGTGTCCGGCGGCACGGGGGCGATCTCGCTGCCGGTGCTGGTGATGGAGATGCCGCCGCCCACCACGTCGTTCGGTCTGTAGGGGCTTTTCTGCGCTCGCGGGCCGGATAGGACCTCAGCCCAGCGCGGGCAGCACCACGTCGGTGAGTAGTTGCACCGACTTCCACGCCTCTTCCACTGGCATGCCGCCGACCAGCGGATGCAGCACTACAGGTCCGTAATAGTCGGTACCGCGGATCTCGGCGATCAACTGCTCGGGCGTCAGGAATCGGTACCGCCCCGAAGCCTTGACCTCGTCGAGCGTCTGCACGCCGGGTAGATGCATGAGAGAGCGTTCCTCGGCCGACCAGCCGCCGTAAGTGACCGCCTCCCAAAGGATGTGGTCGCCGAGCTTGGCCCACGCCCGCTCGGGATCCTCGTGCAGATAGATCATGCCGCGGTTGACCGGTCCCGGCATGATGACGAACGGCCTGATACCGGCCGCCGTGCACAACTCGCGGTAGAGGTCCGCGACCTCCGGCAGGTGATCGGCCAGACTCAGCGGTAATCCGAACCGCGCCGCCCGCCTCGCGGTGGCACGCGATCCGCCCCCGATGTACAGCGGCGGGTGCGGCCGGGTCCACGTTCCCGTGCAGACCGCCGGTTCGGCGCCGGACCAGATGGACAGCATCCGTTCGACCAAGCCGTCCATCAACGTGCCGCGCTGACTGAAATCGACGCCGAGCGTGTCGAATTCGACCGTGCGATAGCCCAAACCCACCGTCGTGTGCAGCCTGCCGCGGCTCATGTTGTCGACCAGGGCGATGTCCTCGGCCAGTCGCACCGGATCCCACAGCGGCCCGAGTGCGCAGTCCACGCTCGCGATCAGCTTCGACGTTCGAGCCAGGAACATCGACGCGGCCATGATCGGATTGCAACTCCAACCGTGCCCGGTCACGTGATGCTCGTCGACGCTCACTGTGGTGATCCCCCGCGACTCGCCCCACTGCGCGAGTTCCAGTGCGGCGTTCAGTAATTCGCTCTGTTTGCGTGGATCTCCTTGTGGCGAGGCGAAGTTGAAGCGCAGGACGGTCAGCAGCATCGCTACTGGGCCTGCGCTTGTACGAACGCGGGAAAGTCGGGGAACAGGGCACGATCGACGACCTCGATGCGGGTGCCGTCGGCGTCGACGAAGTAGGCGAACAGCGCCAGCTCCGAACCCGGTACATCGGCGGTCATCTCGAAGGTGAGGCCGTGGTCCTGAAGCAGTTGGGCGGTCTGGGCCAGGTCGTCGGTGAAGTAGCCGAGGTGGTGAACCGCGTTGCCGGGTGCGGCCGCCCACGGCGTGCCCGGCACCTCCTGGATGAGTTCCAGGTACGGCGCCTGCACCGAGTACACGATCGTCGACGTCAGTTCCCGGGTTTCGCTGGCGGTGCGAAATGGCAGGGTGTAACTCATCGGGGTGATCCACCGGTAACCCGCCACCGCAGTCAACCGGGCCATCGCAGCGTCGAGGTCGGACACCACGACGCCGGTGTGATACAGGTCTTCGGGTCGAAGCGCGAAGGTCATGAGTTGCTCGCTATCTGTCGGGTGAGCCATGCGGTTTCCCAGAAATTCTCGCTGTCGGCCAACAGCTTTTCGTGTGCCGCTCTCAACACCTCACGCGCCCCGGGATGCGTCTCGGCGACCAACTCGGCCAGGTGGATGGCGTGCAATGGGCGCCCGTCCTGCAGATGCGCCCGAGCCCTGTCGACCAGCGCGTCGGCACCGGCGAGTTCGACGACGTCGGCGGCGACGGCATCGAACCGCACCGGATACAGCTCGGTAGTCGAGCGGTGGTGAAACCAGCCCGAGTAGTTCTCCCAGACGGCGCGCACGTCCCAGGCGACCTTCCCGTAGCCTTGCCCCACTTCGTATTCCGCCGGCAAGACGATCTCGCGCATCAACGTCTCCACGTCCTTGCCGGCGTTCATTCCGGCCACGGTCTGGTCGTGGATGTAGGCGATCGCGTCGCGCAGCCGAGTCAGTTCGGCTCGGATCCGTTCCGCACCGGCGATCGGTTCGAAGTGGCCGGTGACGAGCAGCTCGGGTTGCAGCTCGCGCACCCGCTCGACCGAGGCGATCGCCGTCAGCGCGTCGCGATACCGGTCGCCGCGCATGGTCACCAGGTTCGGTATGTGGCCGAAGATCGGACCGAAGGTGTTCCCGCACAGGCAGATCCGTTCGTCGGGCAACCACACCACCAACGAGTCGGTGGTCTCGCCGCCGGGCACCGCGATCAGCTCCAGGCGTCGGCTCCCGACCTGCAACGTGAGGCTGTCCTCGAAGTCGAGGTCAACCGTCGGCACGCTTTGGGCGGGTAGTCGCGTGGTACCCAGCCGGCGCTGGATGTCCTGGATCCCGCTTGCCAGGGTGTCTTTGAAGGCGAACGCGCTGCGACTGGCCCGGTACGGGATGAGGCGTTCGTTGTCGTTGCGCCAGAGCCGCCAGTTAGCTTGTGCGACAACAGTTGTCTGCGGATCACGCAGGCTGTCCAGTCCGCCGACGTGGTCGACGTGGCCCTGAGTGAAGATGACGTAGCGCACCGGCGCGGAGTCGACGGCGTCGAAGTTGGCGCGATGCACCGGACCCTCGAATCCCATGCCGGTGTTGACGACGACCCGGCCCTCGTCGGTGGTCAGCAGGTAGGAGTTCGACAGTCCGGGCGAGCACCACAACCCCGAGGCGATCGGCTCTGCTCGTGGCGCGCTGGCCGGGCGCATGGCATCGGCGCCGGGTCTGCTGCGATACACCGGTTCGAAGCTCACTGCGTCTCCTTCACTCGGCACGGACGTCGAACCTGTCGAAATAGAAGTCGAAGCGTGCGCGCAAGTCGTCCGCCGAGATTCCGAAGTGCCGCTGCAGGTCGTAACGGATGCGGCCGTGCTTGCCGCGCGGATTACCGTCGAGATACTTCTGGAAACGACGACGCACCTGGTCGGTCAGTTCCACACTCCCCCGGCGATAAAGCTCTTCCAGCAAAGGCATTTCGTTGCCGTTGAGCTGGTGGAAGCTGATGTCGAGGCTGCGTTCTTCGGGGACCAGACCCCGGTCCCGCACGCAGGCGCTGAGCAATCTGTGCACCCGGTCGCTCCAGTAGTCCAGGAGCCAGTCCGGGTCGATACTGTTGCGGCGCAGCCGATCCGAGTACGCCATCATGGTGACCGCGGACTGAATCACCGCGGCGGGATCTCGGTGAGTGAAGGCCACCGTCGCATCCGGAAAGGTCGCCATCAGCGGACCGAGCTGCTCGCAGTGCTGCGGGCTCTTGAGGATCCAGGTCCGCGGTCCACGAAGAAAGGTCAACGCCTGCAACACCTTACGGAGGTAGGCGTAGTGCCGGTGCTGGTCCAGCATCAGGTAGTGATCACGCCAATCCGGCACCCGGGCATGCCATTCCAGGACGTAGCTGGCCAAATCCAGGTCCAGCAGTTCGACCTCCTCCTCGATCGCCTCGGGGAAGCGGTCGTGCATGGCGGCCACCAGCGGTGCGCTGGCCATCAGGGCGTCGTGCTCGGCCTTGGTGCGCGTGTAGCGAGGATCCACACCATGCGCGTCTGGGCCTTGTCCGCGGGCTGGGATCGGATCCTGGCTTTCCCAGTAGGGCAGCGCTCGCCGGCGCGGATCGGCTGCGATCAAATTGACCAGATGCGTAGTACCCGACCGCGGCATCCCGACGACGATGAAGGGCTGCTCGATCGGAATCGACTCGATTTCCGGGTAACGCCTGAGCAGGTCGGTCAGCGACAGCCGGTTGCGCAACAGGCGAACCACCCGCTGCCGCAAGCTCGATCGGGTGAGCTGGCGCAGCCCGTCGTCGGCCTCGATCGCGGCCACATGCGCGAGCAGGCGATCGGCGAAACCGTCGGTGTCGTCGAGGTCGTCGAGGTCGGCCTGTTCCCGCGCCTCATCCAGCATCTTCTCGATGTCGAATCGGACCGGCCTGGCCTCGGTGAACTCCACGATCTGACGCTGGATATCGGTGAGCCGGGGCGACGTCAAATCGTCGAGGTCGACGTCCGGGCCCGCAACGTTCACCTTTGCCCTCCTCGGCCGGCCGGTCAGTCGAATATATCCACTGGCGGCGGTAGGTTCAGCCAGGTGATAGTGGGGTCGTTCCTGGCCGAGGCCGCTGCGGCTGTGGACAACAAACTCAACGTCTCCGGCGGAGTGTTGCTGCGCTTCGCCGTCGAGCAGGATCGGCTGGCCCAGTTCCTTCTGGTGGTGCTCACCCAAGCGGAGACCGGTAATCCGGACCGACGGGTAGAGGTCGAGATCAGGCCCCCGACCGACGACGAGCCGCTGAACATCGAATTCGAATTGCCCGAAGCCGCCACCACCGCCGAGCTCGGATTCGCCATCTTTCCCATCGAGGTGACGCTGCCCGTCAACGGCCGCTGGGTGTTGGTGGTGACGGGCGGGGCGGGAATGATCTCGCTTCCGCTGATCGTAAGTGGTTAGGTCTACCCATGGGGACGCCGTATCAGCCTGGCAATCCGGATGAGCCACGTTGGGAGCAGCCACAGAGCTACCAGCCGCCGCAATACTTCCAGCAGCCGCCGGGTTACCCGAGTCAGCCGGCGGGATATCCGGCCCAACCCGGCTACCCGGCACAGCAGGGTTATCCCGGAGGTTACGCAGTCGATCCCCAGGCGCCCTACGGCCGCGACCCGGCGACCGGGCAGCCGCTGTCGGACAAGTCAGGCACCACCGCGGGACTGTTGCAGCTGTTCTTCGGCACGTTCGGGGTCGGCCGGTTTTATCTGGAGTCGACGCAGATCGCGACCATCCAGTTGTGCCTGGGTATGGGCGGACTCGTCTTCACCATCTTCTGCTTCATCGGGTTTCCGCTCCTGCTTGCCGCCAGCATCTGGGGCCTGGTCGACGCGATCATGATCTTCACCGGAAGCGTGCCCGACCAGTACGGCCGCAAACTGCACTGATCGGGGCCGTACCGGTCCCGCGAGGGTCCGCAAAATGTACGGCGTAGCGCCAGTTTTTTGGCATTTTGGGGACCCTCGTGCGAGTCAGCCGACCAACACAGACGCCATCGTCAGCCCCGGCTCCGGCTAGAGCGACCGGCTTTCGGATGACGGCCGGATAACAGTTTCTGACCCCAAAATGTCGCGGTTCGGCAAGTCGCGGTCGGCTTTTCGCGACGGCAATTTACCGTCGCCTCGTGCACCGTCGAACCGCCCTCAAGCTGCCGCTCGCGCTGGCCCTCGGGGCGGCGCTGACCCGCGCGCCGCGCGCCGCCGGGGAGGCGGGCCGCTGGCCGGCCGACCGCGCCCACAACTGGTATCAAGCGCAGGGTTGGCTCGTCGGAGTCAACTACATCACCTCGACCGCCATCAACCAGTTCGAGATGTTCCAAGCCGGGACTTTCGACGCCAGACGCATCGACAACGAGTTGGGCGCGGCCCGATTCTTCGGGATGAACACGGTACGAGTTTTCCTGCACGACCAACTGTGGGCCCAGGACCGACAAGGCTTCCAGACCCGGCTGGCGCAGTTCGTCAGCATCGCGGCGCGCCACGGCATCAAACCGCTCTTCGTGTTCTTCGATTCCTGCTGGGACCCGTTCCCGCGGATCGGCCGCCAGCGGGCACCCACGCCCGGTGTGCACAACTCCGGTTGGGTGCAGAGCCCGGGCGCCGAGCGCCTCGACGACTCCCGCTACGCCACCGTGTTGTACGAGTACGTCACCGGAGTGTTGAGCCAGTTCCGCAACGACGACCGCGTGCTCGGGTGGGACCTGTGGAACGAGCCGGACAATCCGGCCCGCGAGTACCGCAAGGTGGAGCGCAAGGACAAAATCGAGAAGGTGGCGGCACTGCTGCCCCAGGTGTTCCGCTGGGCGCGGGCGGTGGATCCGGTCCAGCCGTTGACAAGCGGTGTGTGGCAAGGAAATTGGGGAGACGCCGGGCGTCGCAGCGCGATCGCCGATATTCAGCTGGACAACGCTGACGTGATCACGTTTCACAGCTATGCTCCGCCGGGCGAATTCGAGGGTCGCATCAACGAGCTCATGCCGTTCGGGCGGCCGATCATCTGCACCGAGTACCTGGCGCGCTCGCTGGGCAGCACGGTCGAAGGTGTGTTGCCGATCGCCCGGCGGCACAACGTCGGCGCGCTCAACTGGGGATTGGTGGCGGGCAAGACCCAGACGTACCTGCCGTGGAGCTCGTGGGACCGCCCGGTCACGACGCCGCCCAAGCAGTGGTTCGCCGACCTGCTGCAGCCGGATGGCCGGCCGTTCAAGGACGGGGAAATGCAGACGATCAAGAAGCTGGCCAGCGGGCAGGGTCAGGACTGATTCGGCCCGTCCCGGCGCTGCACGGCGGATCCGGGTGTCGCGATCAGCCGGCGGAATTAACTTGCCGCACCGGGCCTTTCGACCCACGTAGGTCCAGGTTTTGCACCCGATTCCGCCGTGCCCCAGGTCGCCCCGGTGTGATGCGTCTGGTTGCCACCGCGCCGCTTTGCGGTGTACATCGCTCTGTCGGCATCGGCGGCCATCTGGCGCAACATGTTGTCCACATTGTCACTGTCGGCACCGCGCAACGCGTTCGTGACAACCCCAACACTGGCGGTGACGGGGAAGGGGATGGCCGCTACCGACTCACAAAGGCACTGGCCCCACTTCTGTGACGTCCGAGTCTCGACGATATCGGCGAGCAGAAATTCTTCACCGCCGACACGTCCAATCAACGCTTTGTCCCCCGAAGCGGCGCGCAACGCGTTGCCCACAGCCACCAGCGCGGCGTCCCCGCTGGCATGGCCCAGGCTGTCGTTGAGGTCTTTGAAGCGATCGAGGTCGACCATCGCCACCGCGAGTACCTCCGAGTCGGGCGCGGTGAGCATCCGGCCGATCACCGCGCGGGTGAAGGCACGTCGGTTGAGCAGACCGGTCAGCGGGTCACTGTCGGAACGCAGCAGGTCGGCTCCCAGTGCGCGCACCATCATCTGGATGGCCAACGGCACGATCACATTGAGCTCGAGCACCAGAAAATATCCGGAGACCGCCAGCATGGCCTCACCGGCCGCCGCGACACGCACCGCTTCGAACGCGCCGACAGCCGACGCCAACGCGAAGTTCAACACCATGTAGGGCGCCGTATGAAAGAACGCGACGTAGCCGCCCGAGACAGCCAAGGCGGTACACGACAGGAGGCCGACCACCGCCTGGGATTGCCATAAGCAGCCACCGGCGATGGTCACACACCCGATGACGCCATACACCAACGACTGGCGCCGGGTCGGCCAACGAGTCAGCCACAACACCGCCATGCCTATCCCCGCCGCCGCGGCCAACAAAGCCGGTCCCAGGACGACGCGGCGATCGATCGGCGCCGGACCCCACAGCGCGTTGACGGGAACCAACGCAAGAGAAACCGCGAACAGGGCCAGCACACGTCGCGCGACGGTGCTCAGTTGTCGAGACTGCAAGTAGCCGCTGATCCAGTCAAAGTGGTCGGGCTGGCGCCACCACGTCCGTAGCCACCTCATCGAGAATCCCCTGATACCCCAGTCACGCGCGGCGATCGATCCGCCACAATCTCATGGATGCGCGATTAAGCGCACAGGAATACTCCTGACGCTATCGAACACCCCGTCAACCAATTAGCTTGTTAGCACATCATTGTGTCAACGGCTAATACGCGTAGGGTTTTCGCTGTTGAACGCGATGAGCATCCATTTATCGGTTTCCCGGCAGTGCAATTTCCGGTTACGTGCCTGGGCGGGGAACAAATGTCGGTACTGCGTTTGGACGACGCTTCTGGCGTGAACACCCCTTGATGCGTGGGCGCCGATACATGGCGACCGGCGCAAGCCACCACAGGTCCGGAAATCCGGAATGAACGAGAAGGGATGAACATGGCACTTGACGATGACGACATCACGACAGCTGGTGGCGGCGGAGAAGGTACGGCCGACGGCGGCTCCAATCCCGAAGGTCATGACGGCGGCGCCGACGGAACCGCCGACGAACAGGACAACGGCAGCGCGGGTGAGGGTCCGGCCGACGGCGGCTCGAACCCCGAAGGTCACGACGGCGGAGCCGACGGCACCGCCTGACCGCTGCTCAATGCTCAGCCGCTGCATAGCCACCGATGCTGGGTTGTTCGCAACCCAGCATTGGGGCCGCCGCCCCCTGCTCAGCCGTGCGCAGGAGTTGCCACGTGATTTCGGCGACCTCATGTCGCCGTCCGCGGTCGACGAACTGCTCAGCGAGCGTGGGGTCCGGGCGCCGTTCATCCGGATGGCCAAGGACGGCGCCGTGCTCGTCCGAAGCTGCTACACCGGTTCGGCCGGCTTCGGCGCGGCGATGCCGGATCAGGTCGATTCGGCAAAAGTGTTGGCGGAGTTCACATCTGGCTCGACGATCGTCCTGCAGGGATTGCACCGGCTGTGGCCGCCGCTGATCGACTTCGTGCGTTCCATGGTCGACGATCTGGGTCGTCCCGTGCAGGCGAACGCCTACGTGACCCCGCCCGGCAGTTGCGGATTCGACCCGCATTACGACGTCCACGACGTGTTCATCCTGCAGGTGTCGGGCCAGAAGCACTGGACGGTGCACGCGCCCGTCCATAGCCATCCGCTGCCGTCGCAGCCGTGGACGGAGCACCGGGACGCGATCACCACGCGAATCAGCGACGAACCGGTCATCGACACGGTCCTGACGGCAGGCGACGCGCTCTACCTTCCCCGGGGTTGGGTGCATTCCGCCCGGTCCGTTGATGCCACGTCCATCCATCTGACCATCGGGGTGTCCGCCTTGACGCATCTGGACGTGGTGCGTGCCGTCGTCGACACCCTTGCCGAGGACAGCGAGTTCAGGAGGTCGCTGCCGCTGAGTATCGACCCCACCAACCGCGACGAAATGACCGCGACGACAACAAAAGTCATGGCGCAGGTGATCGATGCCGTGCGCGAGCGCGCCGGTGAACTCAGCGGTCAGGCGGCTGCGTTACTGTCCGATCGTCACGCTTCCAGCACCAGACCGGCCGCGGTCCGGGTACTTGCCACTCAGCAGGCCGCCGAATCGGCCGGTTCGATCTCGGTCCGATGGCGCCACGGACTCATCGGCACACCGCGACGCGAAGGCGACCGCGTGGTGCTGCGACTACCGGACCGGACCATGACGTTTCCCGACTCGTGTGCCGCGGCGCTTGAGGCACTGCACCGCGGGTTGGTGGCCGATGCCGATTCCCTGCCCGGTCTCGATCGTGCGGACTCGATCGTGCTGATCCGCCGGTTGTTGCGTGAGGCTGTATTGGTGCCGGCGTGAGTGCGGCGAAGCCGACTCCGTGCAGCGACCAATCGTTGCTGCGCGATGACCCCATCTACGGCACCGCGGGGGCGGGGCACTCCTGGGTGATGCTCGAATTGTCCGGCGGTTGGGGCAAATCGGCGTTCCTGGACTCACCGGCGATCATCGATCGCGCACTCGGACGCCAGATCTGTCGTCGTATCGAGTCGGAACGCATGCGCGTCACCGCGATACGTCGGCCGGGACGTCGTTCCGAGACACCCCGCTGGCGATGGTTCATCGCCCAGTGTGACGAGGGCAGCGAGAAGCTCTACCGCGGGGAGGTGAGCGAACCTGGTGAGTATCTGGACATCGCGCTGGACGGGTCGGAGGGTACCGTGACCACCGACCCACTCGTCGCGGTGTGCGCGCACGGCAAGCACGACCAATGTTGCGCGGTGCGGGGGCGCGCCGCCGCCAAGGCCATCGCGGCGGAATATCCCGAGTTCGTCTGGGAATGTTCACATTTGGGGGGCGACCGGTTCGCGGCAACGATGCTGGTGTTGCCCGAGGGTCTGTGTTACGGCCGGGTCGATTCGACGGACTCCGCCCGTCTGGTGCGGTTGTATCTCGAGGGACGGCTGGACCACAGGTTTCTGCGCGGACGCACCTGCCTGCCGCATGTGGTGCAGGCCGCGCAGTTCTTCGCCCGGGACGCTTTCGGCGACGACCGGATCGACGCCCTGTCGCCGTTGAACATCGAACACCGGGACGACGGCATCCACGTCCGGCTCGCCGCTGATACCGGCGCGATCGAAGTCGTTGTCGCAGAACAGATGTCCGAACCGCTGCAATCCATGTGCCGCGCATCGGTGCTCGGTTCGGTACGTACCTACGTGCTGGTATCGGTGAAGTCGCACTAGGCTTTCGGCATGGCGGACATCATCGACCTCGTATACGCAGATCACGACTGGCTTCGCAGGCAATTCTTCCGGCTCGACGACGCGAAATCTCACGACGATCTCGCCGCGATCTGGAATGCCCTCGGTGCCCGCCTCGACGTCCATGCCGAAGCCGAGGAGGCGGTGTTTTACCCGGCACTGCTGAAGCACGGTGGCCGGGACCATCCCGGCAATCCCGAAGGGGATCCGGAGGACGAAACCGAAGACGCGATCACCGACCACAACGCGATTCGCGACGCGGTCCGTCGTTCGCGCCGGCACGAGCCAGGTAGCGATGAGTGGTTCGAGGCCGTCAACGAAGCCCGCGAACAGAACGGCAAACACCTCGACGAGGAAGAGCGCGAGGCGATGCCGGACTTCATCAAAAGCGCCTCTTTGGAGCTCCGGCATGAGCTGGCCATGCAGTGGGTGCAGTTCATCGCCGAACGCGAACGGATCAAAGGTGTCGACAACCGGGACAAGGACGCGGACGAGTACATCGAAAAGCATTCGTGAGTGCGCTAGAAGGGGTCTGATCGTCGGCAGTCACCCTGTGTTCATTCGCCGGTTCGATCCCTGCACCAGTCAAAGAACGTTTTATGGCTACCTCCAATGATCAAGCACCGCAACGTATTCCAACACACGAACTGTCCCCCCGCCCACACACCCTGACACTCCACAAATGAAGCGACCCACCATGACTGCAAAGCACCCCACCAAAACCAGCGCCGAGGATTGGCTGGACCAACTCGACGTCAATCCCGCTGACGCCCGCGACGCCAGCCACATGCGCCGCATCGCCGCGGCCACCAAAAACCTCCACGACGCAAGCGCCGAACTCACCGCCGCAGTCAAAGCTGCCAGAGCCGCCGGCGACTCCTGGGCCATGATCGGCACGGCCATGGGCGTCAGCCGCCAGGCCGCCTTCCAACGGTTCGGAAAAATCGCGCCATGAAAACCTACGTCGCATAGAAATGGCCCTTCCGCTGTGTAAACAACGTCGGGGCTTTGGCGGTGGCGGAGGGATTTGAACCCTCGGACGGTTTTAGCCGTCACACGCTTTCGAGGCGTGCTCCTTAGGCCGCTCGGACACGCCACCGCCGAGCAGCTTACCGAACCAACCGCGTCTCACCCCAATCGCTGCCGGGCGAAGAACTCCTCGAGCGGCGCGGCACACTCCGCGGCGAGCACTCCCCCGCGCACCTCGGGACGGTGATTGAGCCGGCGATCGCGAACCACGTCCCACAGCGAACCCACCGCGCCGGTCTTCGGTTCCCACGCGCCGAACACCAGCCGGCCCACCCGGGCCAACACCAGCGCCCCGGCGCACATCGTGCACGGCTCGACGGTCACCGCCAGCGTCGCCCCCGAAAGCCGCCAGCCGTCGCCGAGCACCGCACAAGCCGCGCGCAAGGCCAAGACTTCGGCGTGCGCGGTGGGATCGCCGAGTGCCTCGCGGGCATTGACGGCCTGCCCCAGCAAAGCCCCGTCAGAGCCGACCACGACGGCGCCGATCGGAACATCGCGGGGCCCGACCGTGCCCGCCACCGCCAGAGCGGCCCGGATCAACGACTCGTCGGAATTCACCGACCCAAGCGGTCGATCACAGCCGACAGCTGCTCGGCAAAACCCATCTCCCGCGCGATCCGCCCGAGCTGCTCGTCGGCGTACAGATCGGTCTCGTCGAGGATGACGCCCAGCACCGCCTCGGGCAGCCCGATGTCGGACAGCAAACCCAGGTCGCCCTCC
This sequence comes from Mycobacterium sp. NGS59, assembly GCF_059812345.1. Lineage (NCBI taxonomy): Bacteria > Bacillati > Actinomycetota > Actinomycetes > Mycobacteriales > Mycobacteriaceae > Mycobacterium > Mycobacterium sp. NGS59. Next base: position 27,477 of record NZ_JCALCN010000021.1, on the reverse strand, counting down.
TCGAACGGATCGGCGTCCTCGAGGTCCTCGGGGTCGATCTCGGCGTCCAGATTGTCCAGCACCTCGGCGGCGATGTCGTAGTCCAGCGCCGCGGTGGCATCCGAGAGCAGCAGCCGGGTGCCCGACGGCGCCGGCCGCACGATGACGAAGAACTCGTCGTCGACATCCAACAGCCCAAAGACGGCACCCGCGCTGCGCAACTCACGCAGCTCGGTCTCGGCTGCCGACAAACTGCTCAGCGACTTAGTACCCATCGCCGAACAGCGCCACCGTCCTTCTTCGCGCACGACCGCGACGCCGAAGCCGTCCGGAACGTCCGAGGACGGGCCTGCTGCTGAAGCCCGTTGTGCTCCCATGGCCGCCTACGCTAGTCCCTGACCTGGCCCGTGGCCAGACGAAGCCCGGTCCAGGCGCCCACTCACGCAACGGTCTGTGCCAACCTTGGACTTGTGACTAAGACACCGGTTTGTGTACTCGGCCTGGGTCTGATCGGGGGATCGATCGTGCGGGCCGCCGCCGGAGCCGGCCGCGAGGTTTTCGGTTACAACCGGTCGGTGGAAGGTGCCGCGGGTGCTCGCGCAGACGGGTTCGACGCCACCACCGACCTGCACGAGACCTTGACCCGTGCCGCGGCCAGCAACGCCTTGATCGTGCTCGCCGTGCCGATGCCGGCCCTGCCGATCATGCTCGCCCGCATCCGCGAATCGGCGCCCGACTGTCCGCTGACCGACGTCACCAGCGTCAAGACCGCCGTCCTGGAGGAGGTGGACAAAGCCGGGCTGCTGCGCAAGTTCGTGGGCGGTCACCCGATGACCGGCACCGCGCACTCGGGGTGGACGGCCGGGCACGGCGGGCTGTTCAACCGGGCACCCTGGGTGGTCAGCGTGGACGATCACGTCGACCCGGAAATCTGGTCGATGGTGACGACGTTGGCCCTGGACTGCGGCGCGGTCGTGGTGCCGGCCAAGTCCGACGAGCACGACGCCGCCGCGTCGGCCATCTCCCATCTGCCGCACCTGCTCGCCGAGGCGCTGGCCGTCACCGCCGCCGAAGTGCCGCTGGCCTTCGCGCTGGCAGCGGGTTCCTTCCGGGACGCCACCCGGGTCGCGGGCACCGCCCCGGACCTGGTGCGCGCGATGTGCGAGGCCAACACCAGCCAATTGGTGCCCGCCACCACTCGGATCATCGATTTGCTCAGCCGGGCCCGGGACTCGCTGGCGTCCAACGGATCGGTCGCCGACCTGGTCGACGAGGGGCACGCCGCCCGCACCCGCTACGAGAGCTTCCCGCGCTACGACATCGTCTCCGTCGTCGTCGGTGCGGAGAACTGGCGCCAGCAACTGGCTGCGGCCGGTCGGGCCGGCGGGGTGATCAGATCCGCTCTGCCAACCCTGGATAGTCCACGATGAACCCGTCGGCATCGACCGTCACCGTGGTGTCGGCCACCGGCGACCGCAGCTTGATACCGTCCAGCCGGCCCTCACTGGTGTAGCTCACGGTCGCCGCGTCGACCGACATCTCCGGCACGTTGACGTAGACCATCGGCAGCGCGACCATGTCCGCCTTCTGATGGATGCCGAGGCGACGGATCGGCAGCGCGTTGAAGAACGGGCTGAACACCAGGTCGACGTCGAAGGCACCGTTGTAACTCGCGCGCCGCTCGCCCTGGTGGTCGGTCACCAGCCACATGTTCTCCTCGTCGCGGGCGATGGCGAGCTGACGTTCCCGCTCGGCCAACGTGACGGTCAGCCCGAATCGCTTAGTGGCCCCGGACTCGTCGGTCTGCAGTTCGTAAAACGCGCCGAAGGCCGGGTTGGCCTCGCTGGCCGCGGCCACGATACGGCCGTTTGCCTTGATTCGCTTGCCGGAGAACTGAACTCGCACCGACTCCATGCGCGAGCAATCCTGGGCACGCCACGTCAGCATCGCCGGCGAGACACGCTGAGATGGGTCAGAGGGGGCTGCGTTCACACGTCTACCGTAGGACCTCTCGGGTGACCGCGACACGTTTGTCGGTAACTGCAAGGTCAATTCCGTGGCCAGGCCTGCTCAACCGACCGGACCCGGGCGCCGAAGCCCACACCGCCGATGCCAGCAGTCCGTCCAGCAGCAGGGCCAACCCGGCCACCATCACCGCACCGACCAGCGCGATGTGGAATTGCCGTTCCTTGATCCCGTCGATGAGGTAGCGACCCAATCCGCCCAGGCTTGCGTAGGCGGCCACCGTCGCCGTGGCCACCACCTGCAACGTGGCACTGCGCAGCCCACCGAGCATCAGCGGCAGCGCGTTGGGCACCTCCACCCGCAGCAGCACCTGCCGCTCGGTCATGCCCATCGCGCGCGCGGCGTCGACCACGAGCGGGTCCACGTTCGCAACACCGGCATAGGTGCCGGCCAGCAGCGACGGAACTCCCAGCAGCATCAGCGCCACGATCGGCGGGCCCAGACCCAGACCGAACATCAGCACCCCGAGCAGCAGTACGCCCAGGGTCGGCAACGCTCGTAGCCCGTTGACCGCGCCTACCACCAGCACCTGGCCGCGCCCGGTGTGCCCGATGACCAGCCCCAGCGGGATGGCGATGACCGCTGCCGCCGCCACCGCCAATGCGGTGTATTCCAGGTGCTCAAAGGTGCGGGCGGTCAGCCCGGTGGGTCCGGTCCAGTTGCTCGCCGTGGTCAGGAACGACAGCGCTTGTGCGACGAAGTTCATCGGGCGCCGCCCACGATCGGTGCCGGAATGCGCCGGCGGCGTTCCCACGGGGTCAGCACCCGCCCGACCACGCTGATCAGCGTGTCGATGGCCACCGCCAGCACGAACAAGGCGATGATTCCGGCCACGATCTGCTCGCTCTTGTTGGTCTGGAATCCCGTCGTGAACCAGGCGCCCAATCCACCGATGCCGATCACCGCGCCCACCGACACCATCGCGATGTTCGTCGCCACCACCACCCGCAGCCCGGCGACCAGGACCGGGATCGACAGCGGCAATTCGACTTTGAGCATCCGGGCGATCGGCGAATAACCGACCGCGATGGCCGCGTCCCGAACCGGCACCGGCACCGCGTCCAGCGCCTCCAGTACCGCCCGCACCAGCAATGCGGTGGTGTAGGCGCTCAGCGCGACGACGACGTTGGCCTCGTCGAGGATCCGGGTGCCGATGATCATCGGCAGCACCACGAACAGCGCCAGCGACGGGATGGTGAAGATGACGCTGGCGGTCGCGGTGGTTATCCGGCGCGGCAGCGGGGCGCGCTGCACCGCCAGGCCGAGCGGGATGGCGATCACCAGTCCGATCAGCACCGGGATCAGCGACAGCCGCAGATGGATCACGGTCAGCGCCCACGCGGTGTCCAGGTGTGTCAACAGGTAGTGCATCAGGGCCGCCTGCGGGATTCCACTTCGGCCAGTACATCGGCGGCCAGGATGCCGCCGACCGCCCGGTGCGCCGCGTCCACGGCGACACCCATCGACGACGGCGACGACAGGGCCGCATCCAGCGCCTGGCTGAGGTTGCCGCCGAGGTGGAACACCGAACCGACCGCCGTCATGGTCTCCGAGAGCGGTCGCCCGTCGCGATGCCGGCGCAGTCCGTCGCCGTCGATCCAACCTTGCGGCACCCCGTCGTCGACCACCAATGCCCAGCCGTCCCGAAGCTCGGCGTCGGGCAGGGCATGCAACGGAATCTGTGCGATGTCGTGCAGCGCCAGCCCGCCGGCGTCCAGAAGCTGCAACCAGCGGTAGCCGCGGCCCAGTCCGATGAACCTGCCGACGAATTCGTTCGCCGGGCGTGACAGCAGCCGCGCGGGCTCGTCGTACTGCTGCAGTACTCCGCCCGGGCCGAAGACCGCGACCCGGTCGGCGAGGCGCAGCGCCTCGTCGATGTCGTGGGTGACGAAGACGATGGTTTTGTGCAATTCGCTTTGCAGACGCAGCATTTCGTTCTGCAGTGTGTGCCGCACGACGGGGTCGACGGCGGAGAACGGCTCGTCCATCAGCAGGATCGGCGGGTCGGCGGCCAGGGCGCGGGCCACCCCGACGCGCTGCTGCTCCCCGCCGGATAGTTGCCCGGGGTAGCGGGTGGCGAGCTCGGGGTTCAGGCCGACGCGTTCGAGCACCTGGTAGGCGGCGGTGCGGGCGGCGCGCCGGGACTGGCCGTTGAGCACCGGCACGGTGGCGACGTTGTCGATCACCCGTTGGTGGGGCAACAATCCCGCGTTCTGGATGACGTAGCCGATGCCGCGGCGCAGGCGCACCGGGTCGACGGTCGACACGTCGGCACCGTCGACGGTGATGGTTCCCGACGTCGGGTCGATCATCCGGTTGATCATGCGCAGCGCCGTGGTCTTGCCACAGCCGGACGAGCCGACGAACACCGTGAGCTTGCCGACGGGGATTTCGATACTCAACCGGTCCACGGCCGTCGCGCCATCGCCGAACACCTTGCTGACGTTGTCGAAGGTGATCACGTCAGTGTCCGATCGGGTGATCGAAGCCGTTGTCCTGCAGCCATTTCCGGGCGGCTTGGTCGGGATCGACGCCGCCGTTGCCGGATACCGCGGCGTTGAGTTCGGCGACGCCCTGCGTGGTCAGCTTCGCCGACACCGCGTCCAACACGTCTTTGAGTCGATCGGACTTCTTCTGCGAATTCACCAGCGGCACAATGTTGCCGGCCAGGAAGTTGTGCTCCGGATCCTCGAGCACCACCAGACGGTTCTGCAGCACGGCCGGTGAGGTGCTGAAGACGTTGGCCGCATCGACCCTTCCCTCCACCAGAGCCCGCACGGTCACCGGGCCCCCGCCGTCGTCGATGGGCACGAAATTTCCCGGACTGATATCGAGCCCGTATTTCTGCTTGAGTCCGGGCAATCCGGCGGGGCGGGTGGCGAACGCCGACGGCGCCGCGAAGCGCACCTCGGCGGAGTGGGCGGCCAGGTCGGCGATGGTCTTGAGGTTCCAGTTCGCCGCTGTCGCAGCGGTGACGGTGACGGTGTCGGTGTCCGAGGCCGGTGACGGCGTCAGGATGGACAAATCGCCGGGCAACCGCCGGTAAAGCTGCAACTCGACAGCGTCCAGCACCGTCGCCGTGGCATGGGGCTCGAAGTAGAGCAACAGATTGCCGATGTACTCCGGCACCAAGTCGACGGAATGATCCTTGAGCGCCGGGATGTAGGTCTCGCGGCTGCCGATCCCCAGCCGCCGCCCGACGACGAAGCCGTTGGCCTGCAAGGCTTGTGCGTAGATTTCGGCGACTATCATCGACTCGGGGAAATCGCCGGACCCCACCACGATCGACCGTGGGCCCCCAGCCCCGGACCCGAACGGATCGGGATTGCTGCACGCCGCGGCCAGGCAGACGGCTGCCACGGTGAGCGTCAGGCGCCGCAGCAGTCTCACACGGCCGACACTATCTCCAGTTTTCCCGCGTGGTTTGGTTTCAATCGGTGCAGGAAGGGAGAAAGATATAACTATGAGCAGCAATCCCTCTGGCTCGCCGTCAACCGACAAGCCGTCGTCCGGCAAGACCCCGGCGCTGACCCCGGAAGAGCGGTCGCGTCCGCTCCCCAAGGACAGGGCGTCCACCTTCACCCGCGCCGGTGCGCTCTGGGGAGCGCTCACCGGTGGTTTCCTGGTCTTGATCCTGCTGTTGATCTTCATCACCCAGAACACCGACTCGGCCTCGTTCGCGTTTCTCGGGTGGCGTTGGACCTTGCCGCTGGGGGTGGCCATGCTGGTCGCGGCCATCGGCGGCGGCCTGATCACCGTTGCGGTGGGCACCGCGCGCATGGTGCAGCTGCGCCGCGCGGCCAAAAAGAATCTGACGGCCGGGATCCGCTAGCTCAACCGCGCGATCTCCGCCAGCCCGCGGGAGATCAACGGCGCCACCACCTCGGGTGCGTCGTCGGAGGTGTCCTTGCCGTCGGCCTGCTCGGACATCCGCCGCCGGAAGTCGATACCCGCCGCGATGATGGCCAGCTTGAAGTACGCCAGCGCCATGTAGAACTCCCACTGGCCGAGCGGCTGACCGGAGACCAGTGAGTAGCGGTCGGCCAGTTCGTCGGCCGACGGCAGCAGCGGCGACGTCCAGGCGGCCTGGGTGTCGATGATCAGGTCCAGCGCCGGGTCGCGGTAGACACACATCAGGGCGGCGTCGCTGATCGGATCACCCAACGTGGAGAGCTCCCAGTCCACCACCGCGCGCACTTTCGTCGGGTCCTCGACGTCCAGGATGGTGTTGTCGATCCGGTAGTCGCCGTGCACGATCGAGGTGCGGCTCTGCTGCGGAATGGCTTGTTGCAGAGCCGAATGCAAGCGCTTGACGTCGTCGTCGCGGCGGTCGTCGGACAGCCGCACCAGGTCCCACTGCGAGCCCCACCGGCGCACCTGACGCTCCAAGTAGCCGCTGGGTTTCCCGAAATCGCCCAGTCCCACGGATTCCGGGTCGATGCTGTGCAGATCGACCAGCACCCGGATCAGCGCGTCCACGCAGCCGTCGATGGCGCGCCGGCCCAGCGACTCGAGCTGCGCTCTCCGGCGGACCACCTGACCGTCGATGAATTCGACGATCTGAAACGGACCGCCCAGCACCGAGTCGTCCTCACACAGGGCGATGGTGCGTGCCACCGGCACCGCGGTGTCCTGCAGCGCGGCCACCACTTTGTACTCGCGGCCCATGTCGTGCGCGGACGGCGTGAGTCCGTGCAGCGGCGGACGCCGGACCAGCCAGCTCGTCTCGTCGTCGTAGACCCGAAAGGTCAGATTGGAGCGGCCACCGGAGATGAACTCGCCGCGCAGTTCGCCCTCGCGCGCGACGCCGAGTGAACGCAGATAACCGTCCAATGCGGCCAGGTCCAGGCCGTCGAGTCGGTCCACCGAAGTCACCGGACTTGTTTACCACGCACGCTAGAACCGTTGGTTTCGCGGCAGCAGGTCCCAGACGTGCTCGGTCGCGTTGACCGTCGCGACCGTCGCCTGGCCGGTCCGGGAGAACAGCAACCGCGTCACCGACGCATAGTCGATCGGGAACGACAACAGCCGGGCCGTGCCCAGGATCTCGTGCAGGACGACGTTGATCACGCCGCCGTGACTGAAGGCGGCGATGGTCTCGTCGGGATCGGCCGCGCTCACCAGATCGTCGACCGCGGCGCGCACCCGCGCCCGAAACGCGTCCTCGTCCACCGCGCTGGGCAGATGCCCCTGCGACATCCGCGCCCACTCCTCGGGGAACTCGTTGCGGATCTGCTCGACCGGAATGTAGGAATGCAGGTCGCGGTCGTACTCGGCCAACCGGTCGTCGATCTCGACCGCCAGCCCGCGGGCCTGGGCGACGGGCTCGCCGGTTTGAACGGCCCGGCGTTGCGGGCTGCTGACCACCCGGGAGATCGGGAACCGGGCGAGCGCCTCGGGCAGCCGCGCGACCTGCGCAAATCCGGTCTCCGAGAGGTGGGGGTCGGAACCCTGGCCGTGTTCGCTGCGCAGCGGTAACGCATGCCGAACCAGGAGCAGTTGCATGGCTCAACCCTTACACGACAGCGGGTGGAGAATGCTATTCTCCGTCCAGAGATTGGAGTGTGCGGGATGGTGGCTGTGAGCGGAACCGGGCTGGACACCGCGCTGCTGGGCCGATGGCTGGACACCGCTGGGGCCCCCGGCCACGGCGCCGAGCCGGTGCTCGAGCAACTCGGCGGCGGCTCGCAGAACACGCTGTACCTGGTGCAGCGCGGACCGGAGCGCATGGTGCTGCGGATGCCCGGTCCACGCGCCGACGCGTCCCGCATCGACGGGCTGCTGCGCGAGATCCGGTTGGTGCGCGCGTTGTCCGGCACCGACGTGCCACACGCGGAGCTGATCGCCGCCGACGAGACCGGAGCGGTGCTGGGCATGCCGTTCTACGTGATGCGCGCGATCGACGGCTGGAGCCCGATGGACGGCGGATGGCGGCCCCCGTTCGACACCGACCTGACGGCGCGGCGCGAACTGGCGTTCCAGCTCGTCGAGGGCGCCGCGCGGCTGGGCCGGGTGGACTGGCGCGCGCAGGGTCTGGACGGATTCGGCCGACCGGACGGCTTTCACGAGCGCCAGGTGGACCGGTGGCTGACGTTTCTCGACGCGTACAAGGTGCGGGAGCTGCCCGGCCTGGACGAGGCCTCGAACTGGTTGCGCCGCAATCGGCCTGCGCATTACACGCCGGGCATCATGCACGGCGACTACCAGTTCGCCAACGTGATGTTCGCGCACGGGGCGCCGGCCCGGCTGGCTGCGATCGTGGACTGGGAGATGACGACGGTCGGTGACCCCTTGCTGGACCTGGCGTGGGCGCTGCTGGGTTACGACGGGGACGAACCGCGGGTCGACGGGTTCTATCTGGACATGCGGGAGATGCCGTCGCGCAGTGAACTGCTGGAGCATTACGAGACGATCAGCGGGCTGTCCACCGAGAACATCGACTACTACCTGGTGCTGGCCAACTGGAAACTGGGCATCGTGCTGGAGAAGACATACGCAACTGGGGTACGGACCGGGAAAGTGGACCAGAAGATCCAGGACGCGTTCGGGGCGATGATCCCCCAGTTGATCGCCACTGCCGCCGAGCTGTCCCGGGGGCGATGAAATGGGTTACGCACAAGAACTTTTCGATCTCACCGACCGGGTGGTGCTGATCACCGGCGGCAGCCGCGGCCTGGGCCGGGAGATGGCGTTCGGCGCGGCCCGCTGCGGCGCCGACGTGGTGATCGCCAGCCGCAACATGGACACCTGCGTGGCCGTCGCCAAGGACATCGAGTCCGAAACCGGCCGCACCGCTTTGCCCTATCAGGTGCACGTGGGCCGCTGGGATCAGCTCGACGGATTGGTCGAGGCGACGTACGACGCGTTCGGCAAGGTCGACACGCTGATCAACAACGCCGGCATGTCGCCGCTGTACGACAAGCTGACCGACGTCACCGAAAAGCTGTTCGACTCGGTGCTCAACCTCAATCTCAAAGGGCCGTTCCGGCTTTCGGCTTTAGTCGGCGAGCGGATGGTGGCCGCGGGCAGCGGTTCGATCATCAACGTCAGCACCGCCGGCTCGCTGCGACCCACCCCAGACATCGTTCCCTACGCCTGCGCCAAGGCCGGACTCAACGCGATGACCGAGGCGCTCGCCAAAGCGTTCGGGCCGACCGTGCGGGTCAACACGCTGATGGCCGGGCCGTTCCTGACCGACGTCAGCAAGGCCTGGAACCTCGACCAGGCCACCCGCAACCCGTTCGAGCATCTCTCACTCAAGCGCGCCGGCGATCCTGCCGAAATCGTTGGTGCCGCTTTATTTCTGGCCTCGGACGCGTCCAGCTTCACCACTGGCTCGATCGTGCGGGCCGACGGCGGTATCCCCTAACCCGAGGAGCATTCGTATGGCATGGGACTTTTCCACCGAACCAGAGTTCGAACAGAAACTGCAGTGGGTCCGTGACTTCGTCCGCAACGAGGTCGAACCACTCGAAGTGCTGTTCCCCGGCTGCGAATTCCTGCCGCTGAACGACGAGCGTCGCCGCATCGTCGACCCGCTCAAACAACAGGTGCGCGACCAGGGTTTGTGGGCACCGCATCTGGGTCCTGAACTTGGCGGGCAGGGTTTCGGTGCGGTCAAACTCACGCTGATCAACGAGATCCTGGGCCGCAGCCCTTGGGCGCCGATCATTTTCGGCACCCAGGCTCCCGACACCGGCAACGCCGAGATCATCGCCCGCTTCGGCACCCAGGAGCAGAAGGACCGTTACCTGCAGGGCCTGCTCTCCGGGGAGATCTTCTCCTGCTTCTCCATGACCGAGCCGCAGGGCGGCGCCGACCCGCGGGTGTTCACCACCCGAGCGGTCCGGGACGGTGACGAGTGGGTGATCACTGGCCGGAAGTTCTTCTCCTCCAACGCATCCGTCGCCTCGTTCTTCATCGTGGTCGCGATCTCCGACCCCGACGTGCCCGTCCACTTCGGCGCGTCGACCTTCCTGATCCCGGCGGGCACACCGGGCCTGACCATCGAGGCCAACCACCGCCTCGTCGGCTCGGACCCGCACGAGCCGGGACACTCCCTGGTCCGCTACGACGACGTGCGGGTCGGCGCCGACGCGTTGCTCGGTGAGGCGGGACAGGGCTTTTTGATCCTGCAGACGCGGCTGGCCGGCGGCCGGTTGCACCACGCGATGCGCTCGCTCGGGGTGGCCCACCGTGCCGTCGAGATGATGTCGCGCCGCGCGAAAAGCCGCTTCACGCAAGGCAGTTCGCTGGCCGACAAGCAGCTGGTGCAGGAGTTCATCGCCGACTCCTACACCGAGCTGACGCCGTTCCGGTTGACTGTGCTGCACGCGGCGTGGCTGATCGACAACGGCGACGAGCGCGCCGCCCGCGCCGAGATCGCCACCTGCAAGATCTTGGCGTCCCAGGTACTCAAATCGATCGGGATGCGCGCGATCCAGGTGCACGGCGCACTCGGGCTCAGTGACCAGTTGCCGTTGGTGAACGTGTTGCTCGGCGGCATCGCCCTGGGGCTGGCCGACGGTCCGACCGAGGCGCACAAGGTGAACCTGGCCCGGATGCTGCTCAAGGGTTACGACGCCGAGGAAGGCGAGTGGCCCAGCGAGATGCTCGACGTACGCCGCGAGGCGGCGCTGAAGAAGTACGCCGGATTGGTCGATCGCGTTCCTGCCCTGCCTGATTCGCCATGACCAACCGGGTTGCCGCGGCAGTCGAGCGCGCGCTCGACGACCGGCAGCGCGGCGCCACCGAGGAAGTGGAGCGCATCCTGGCCGCGGCGGTGCGGGTGATGGAACGGGTGGCCCCCGAGCCGCCGCGGGTCACCGACATCGTCGCCGAGGCCGGTTCGTCGAACAAGGCGTTCTACCGGTACTTCGCCGGCAAGGACGACCTGATCCTGGCCGTGCTGGAACGCGGCGTCGGAATCGTCGTGTCCTACCTGGAGCACCAGATGGCCAAGGAGTCCGATCCGCAGGACAGGGTGGCCCGCTGGATCGAGGGCACCTTGGCGCAGGTCGCTGATCCGCACCTGATCAGCATGAGCCGCGCGGCCGCCGGACAGATGTCGAATTGGCTTGTCACCGACCGGGAGATGATGCGGCCGTTACGGGATCTGCTCGTCGAGCCGGTCGCCGCACTGGGCAGCTCCGACGTCGATCGGGATGTCGAGGCCGTTTACGGTGGCACGGTGGCGATGATGCGGCGGTACGTGGGATCGTCCGACGGGCCGGGCCCGCTGGACATCGAACATCTGGTGCGGTTCTGCTTGCGCGGGCTGGGAGTCAGTTGATGCGGGCGATTGTCTGCACTGCCTACGGCCCTCCGGAGGACCTGGTACTCGTCGATGCCGACGACCCGGTGCCGGCGCCGGGTCAGGTGCTGGTGCGGGTACACGCTGCGGCGGTGAATTTTCCGGATGTGTTGTTCGTCGCGGGTAAGTACCAGGTGAAGATCCCGCCGCCGTTCACACCGGGCAACGAGATCGCCGGCGAAGTCGTGGCCGTCGGTGACGGCGCCGCCTTCCAGTTGGGCCAGCGCGTCTTCGGCACCACCTTCGGAGCCTTCGCCGAGCTGGCACTGCTGGACAGCGCACTGGCCGAACCCGTTCCCGACGACATCGATTTCGCGTCCGCCGCCGCGTTCGGCGTCACCTATCGGACCGCCTATCACGCGCTGCGGTCGGTAGCCCAAGTGGCAGAGGGTGATTGGGTTGTGGTGCTCGGTGCGGCCGGTGGCGTGGGACTGGCCGCCGTCGACTTGGGGGTGAGCATGGGCGCGCGGGTGCTAGCCGCGGCGTCCAGCCCGGAAAAGCTCGACCTGTGCCGCCAACGCGGTGCCGAAGCCGCCATCGACTACGACAACGAGGACCTCAAGCTACGCATCCGCGAACTCACCGGCGACAGCGCGCGCGTGGTGCTCGACCCGGTGGGCGGGCCCTACGCGGAGCCGGCGCTGCGCGGTCTGGCCCGCGGCGGGATCTTCGTCACCCTGGGCTACGCCGCCGGTTCCATTCCCGCCATTCCGCTGAATCTGGTTATGTTGAAGGACATCACGATCCGCGGCATGGAAATTCGCACCTTCATGAGCGACTATCCGCAGCAGTGCACGCGGGACATCGCCGAGTTGTCGAAGTTGTTCGCCGACGGCAGGATTCGGCCTCATATCGGCGCCCGCTTCCCGTTGGCCCAAACCGCCGCAGCCCTGCGCTATGTCGCCGACCGCAAAGTGCTCGGCAAGGTGATCATCGACGTCCCGTAACCCCCGCGAGCAGACGCAAAAGCCCCTCAATTCGGCACGAATTGGGGGCTTTTGCGTCTGCTCGCGCTGGGTTACCGGACCACCACGCTGCTGGGCGTACGCGGCTCACCGAGGTGACGGTGTGACGGCGGCCGGCGGCCGCCCTCGTCGGTGATGCCGTAGCGCTGGGCCAGTTCCGCGCCGATGAGAGTGTGTCCACTCAGCTCGGCCAGCTGCGGGTCGGCATGAAGCGCGTCGATCAAATAGCCGGTGAATTCCGGTGTTTCGGCGTGCTCGGCGGTCTTGGCCAAGGCGTCGGGATGCCCGTCGAACGCGCCGCGCAGCTTCTCGGTGAGCAGAATCCCCATCCAGATCGACACCGTCGCAACACCGGTGCCGCGCAGGTCGACCGCCATATCGGCGGCCATCTTGTCCACGCCCGCCTTCTGCGCCCCGTATGCCGGACCATGCATATAGCAGGCCGACCCCGGGGAGGAGGTGAACGCGATCAAACCGTGCCCACCGGCGACGAGCAGCGGTGCGGCATACCAGGACGCGACATAAGACGAGCGCAATCCGACGTCCAGTACGTCGGCCAGATCAAGCGGCTTCTCCCAGAACGGCTTTGGGCTGACCAGGTCGTCGGAGATGACGGCGGCGTTGTTCACCAACAGGTGCAGCCCACCCTGCTCGACGCGCACCCGCTCGAAGAGGGCGGCCACCGCGTCGTCGTCGGCGTGGTCGAGCCGGACCGCGAACCCGCCGGGCGGGGCGTCGGTGATGGTGCGGCCGGTGGCATACACCCGCCAACCCTTGGCGGCCAGTGCGGCCGCGATGCCGCGCCCGGCGCCGCGGCTGGCCCCGGTCACCACCGCAACTTTCACGAGGCGCCGTCGACGACGGTCAGTTCGCCTGCGGCGACGGCGGTCTCGATCGAATCCCGCAACGCCGAGCAAACCAGAAACGGACGGCGGTGATGGCCGGCGATCCGGTCGGCCGCCCGGCGTTCGGTGCACGACGCGGACGCCTCGGCATTCCATTGCACGCTGGTCTGATTCCAGCTGCTCTTGCGGGCCAGCACCTGCGCGCCACAGTTGCGGCACGCGACGGGCGCCATCGGCATGTCGTCGAGACGGTTGTCGGCGCGTACCTTCACGACACCGAGCCCGCCCGGGCCGCCATGTTCTCCTCGATCTGTTTCATCCAGGCTTCGTAGGGCCGGGTGGTGTCCAACTCGAACTCGAAGCGGTCCACCATGTCTGGCTGCACCTCGGCGGCATCGACGTAGAACTGCTCATACCAGCGCCGCAGTTGATAGACCGGACCGTCCTCCTCGACCAGCAGCGGGTTGTCGATGCGCGCCTTGTGCCGCCAGATCTCGACGTCCTGCTCGAAACCCATCTTGACGTAGTCGCCGAGGCTGATCGCGGTCTGCATCGCGACGTCGGCGGGCAGGGTTTCGGACTTCTTGACGATGATGCCGTATTGCAGCACAAAGGAATTGGCGTCGATCGGATAGTGGCAGTTGATCAAGATGGTCTGCTGATCGCCGTCTTCGTAGTGGTAGGTCAGGTCGTCGATCATGAACGACGGCCCGAAATAGGAGGCGACCGATGTGGTGCCAAGCATCCGGGCGCCCTCCGTGCCACCCATGTCGGGCCGGCCTTCGCCGTTCATGTACTGCGTGGCGACGTGTCCTTCGAAGATGTTCTTGAAGTAGGTCGGCAGCGACCCGTGGATGTAGAAGAAGTGCGCCATGTCCACGACATTGTCGATGATTTCCCGGCAGTTGCTGCCGACGATCGTGGTGTACCAATGCCAGTCGGTCCACTCATCGCTGGTGGCACCTTCGATGCGCGGGATCGTCACCTCCGGCGCGGGCGGGTTGCCTTCGGGGTCGTTCCACACGAACAACATGCCGTCCTGTTCCAGCGTGGTCCAGGTCGCGGTGCGGGCCAGGCGTGGGGTGCGCTTGGCGTACGGCACCTGTTTGCATCTGCCGTCGCCGCCCCAGCGCCAGTCGTGAAACGGGCAGGCGATCTCGTTGCCCTTGACTTCCCCTTCGGACAAATTGCCGCCCATGTGGCGGCAGTAGCCGTCGAGCACGTTGATCTTGCCGTCCCCGCTGCGGAACACGACGAGCATCTGGCCGAAGGCGTTGACCGCATGCGGCTTGCCGTCCGCGAAATCCCGAACCAGACCCAGGCAGTGCCAGCCGCGGGCGAACCGCGTCGGCGCGGCCTGCGCTTCGATGAGCCGAATCTCGTCGGCGTCGATTTGCGAGCTCATGACGATCATTCAACGCCTCCCGGCCCGGCTTTGGGGACCACTTGTTCCACTGATCAGGAAAAGCTTTCACGGCGGCGTCCGGCGCGCCTAACGTCGCTGTGGTGAGCGCAGACAGTACGACGATCCCCACCGGGCTTCCCGTCGCCGACACCGAGGTCGACCTGCTGGTGGTCGGTTCCGGGACGGGAATGGCGGCGGCGCTGGCCGCTGGCGAGTTGGGGCTGTCGGTGCTGATCGTGGAGAAGTCGCGCTACGTGGGCGGGTCGACCGCCCGTTCGGGTGGTGCGCTGTGGTTGCCGGGTGGGCCGGTGCTGGAAGACGCCGGCGCCGGCGACTCGGCGGGCAAGGCCGGCACCTACTTGGACGCCGTGGTCGCCGGCTCGGCGCCACCGCAGCGGTCGGACGGATTCGTGCAGAATGTGTCGGCAACGGTCGAGATGCTGCGCCGCACAACGCCGTTGCGGTTCTTCTGGGCGCGCGACTATTCCGACTACCATCCGGAGCAGCCCGGGGGCAGCGCGGCCGGCCGCACTTGCGAATGTCACCCGTTCGACACCGCACAACTGGGTGCATACCGGCGCCGGCTGCGGCCGGGCGTGTTGGAAGCGGGCTTCGCCATCCCGACGACGGGGGCCGATTACCGCTGGATGAACCTCGTGGCCCGGGTGCCGCGGCGCGGGATACCGACGTTCGGCAAGCGAATCGCGCAGGGCATGGGCGGTCTGCTGATCGGCAGGCGGTACGCGGCGGGAGGCCAGGGCTTGGCCGCCGGCCTGTTGGCCGGAGTGCTGCGTGCCGGGATCCCGGTGTGGACCGAGACCACGCTGCAGCGGCTCACCGGTGACGGCGACCGGGTGACCGGCGCGGTGGTCGAACATCGCGGCCGTGCGGTCACCATCACCGCGCGGCGCGGGGTGGTGCTGGCCACCGGCGGATTCGACCACAACATGGAGATGCGCAGGAAGTTTCAGTCCGCCTCGCTCGGCACGAACTACAGTCTGGGCGCCGACACCAACAGCGGCGATGGGATCCAGGCAGCGCAGGATCTCGGCGCCGGCATCGGTTTGATGGACCAGGCGTGGTGGTTTCCCGCCATCGCGCCGCTGCCCGGCAAGGCGCCGACGGTGATGCTGGCCGAACGGTCCCTACCGGGATGCCTGATCGTGAACCAGCACGGCCGCCGATTCACCAATGAGGCTTCGGATTACATGTCCTTCGGTCAGCGCCTGCTGGAGTTGGAACGCGCCGGCAGCCCGGTGGAAGCGATGTGGATCATTTTCGATCAGCCGTATCGCAACAGTTATGTCTTCGGCGCGGAGCTGTTTCCGCGGATGCGCGTGCCGCAGGCCTGGTTCGACGCCGGAATCGCCGCCCGCGCAAGCAGTCTGACGGAGCTGGCCGAACACATCGGCGTCCCGGCTTCGGAGTTCCACCAGACCATGACCCGCTTCAACCACAATGCTTGTGCCGGTGACGATCCCGACTTCGGCCGCGGCCGCAGCGCGTACGACCGTTACTACGGCGATCCGACGGTCAAGCCGAACCCGAACCTGCGCCCGCTGCTCAAAGGTCCCTTCTATGCGGTGCGCATGGTCCTGTCCGACCTCGGTACGTGCGGCGGGCTGACGGCCGACCAGCGGGGCCGGGTGCTGCGCGAGGACGGCGCGGTCATCGAAGGCCTCTACGCCATAGGCAACAACGCCGCCAACGCCTTTGGCGCCAGCTACCCCGGCGCGGGTGCCACCATCGCGCAGGGCCTGGTGTACGGCTACACCGCCGCCCGCGACGCGGCTCGCTAGTCGGCTTCGCGTTTGGCCACGACCTGCTTCTCCACCTCACGCCAATAGCCCGGGGTGGGACGCGGCTTGCCGAAGCCACCCCTGCTGGCCTTTTCGATGACCGCGTCCGCTTCGTCGATCTCCTTCATCAACTCCAGCGCGAACTCCCGCTCTGCGGCGTAATACTTTGCCGCCCAACGCAAAGCGATGACCGAGTAAGCCCACGCCGGCTCGACCTCGGCGCCCTCGGAGTCCTCGACGGCCTTGCGGTGCCGGGCGTCGGCGTAAGCCACATACTCCTGCAGCTGCTCCTTGAGCCGGCCCGGGCTGCTGAGATGACCGAAGGTGACCCGCAGCAGCATGCTGTGCTTGAGGACCGGCGGGTCCAGCGGGGCGTTGTTGGTCCAGTCGGTGATCGCGGCCATCCCGGCCGGCGTGATTTTGTAGAGCCGGCGGCTGCGGGTGCCTTCGTCCCGCTCGACGCGGGAGGTTACCAGTCCGAGGCTTTCCAGCTTCTTCAGCTCGGTGTAGATCTGGCTGTAGGAAGGGCTCCAGTAGTAGAGGTCGACGCTCCAGTCGATCCACTTTTTGAGGTCGTAGCCGGAGACTTCCTCTTCGTAGGACATCATGCCCAGCAGCGCCCAGCTGGTGGCCGCCAGTGCCGCATTCGCCTTTTCGCCGGGCATCCGGTCAGATTAACAACCCGCGTCGTCGACTTGCCCAGACGCGGACCGCTGACCGGGACGAATATGGCTGCTCTAGGGTGGCGGACATGGTGGATTCGTTTGCGTCGTTGACTGATTCGTTGCCCGTGTACGAGACGCTGGCGGCATCGGTGCGGCGCTTGATCGACGCGACCATCCGCACCGAGGTGGGACACGACGTCATCGCCGCCGCTACCGCCAAGATCGACAGCGTCACAAGCGAACTGAACGCCGAGCTGATGCCAGGCACCTTCGGCGAACGAGAGGTCAACGACGGTCAGGGCATCGCGTCAGGCAATGTCGTTATCGGAGTTCGCAATCCGTCGGCCCCGCCGCTGGTGGTTCACCACGAGAGCGACGGATCGGTGTGGACGGAATTCGTCCTGGGCGCCGCGTTCGAGGGTCCGATGGGGCACGTTCACGGTGGTATCTCGGCGATGATCCTGGATCACATTCTCGGGGCCACCGCGCACCAACCGGGCCGGCCGGCCTACACCGGAACGCTGACCCTGCGCTACCACCAGCGGACCCCGTTGAATCAGCCCCTGCGCGCCGACGCGTGGGTGGACCGGACCGAAGGCGTGAAGACTTTCGCGGTCGGACAGATCAGCGGCGCCGACGGCGTGCTGGTCTCAGCCGAAGGCATCTTCATCCACCCACGGACTTGAACCCCTCGGGCGCAGTTCCGAGAACGCCGCGCCCTCAGCGCTGCCCGTACTCCAGCACCGCCCCCGTGGCCGTCGGAGCCCCCCGGGCGACCACGACAGGCATCGACGTCGACGCGTTGGTGCGCAGGATCGTGTGCACCACGTCGACGAGGTCTTCGACGGGCATCAGCTTGCCCGGCATGCAGCCGCGGGAGACCCACAGCGGGTAGGCCTGCATGGCCAGCTCCCGGTCCCAGCCGACGTTCATCCCGGTCTGCGCATCGCCCTCCCCGCCCGCGCACTCACCGACGATGAGGTTGGTGAAGCCGATGTCGGGGTGCTCGGCGCGGTAGGCCTCGACGAGGCGCTCTAGCGCCGCCTTGCTGACGCCGTAGGCGCCCAACCCCGGCCAGGGCGGTCCGAACGTGCCGGCATCCGACGACAGGAACACCACTTTGCCCGCCGTTGCCGACAGATGCGGAATCGCCGCCGCGGTCGCCAGCGCCGCGCCGATCACGTTGGTGTCGAAGACCCGACGCCACGTTGCGGCGTCGGTGCCGGCCAACGGGACCAGCGGACTGATCGCGGGCGCGTAGACCACGTTGTCGATACCGCCCAGGGCGTCGGCGGCGGCGTCGACGCCCGACCGTGCGGAGGCTTCGTCGGTCACGTCGCATTCGACGGCGATGGCGGCCGAGCCCGCTTCCTGTGCCGCCGCCTCGATGCGTTCGCGTCGCCGAGCGAGCAGCGCAACCTGGTCTCCGCGCTGTGCCAAACCGATACCGATGCAGCGCCCCAGCCCGCTCGAGGCGCCGATCACCACTGTTTTCGCCATATCGACCTCCGTAGCCGAGCATGTCATACCGTCGGTAGCTGACGAGAACGGGGTTACCGGTTTGGCAGCATGACGTTGCCGGATCACGTGGGCGCGGTCACCGTTTAGCACCCAGATATCCGGGAAAACCTCAGCACGTATGTCCAAGGAGCAGAAGTGACCAACCCCGAGATCGACCCGGTCGACCACGATCGGACCACCCGACAGCACGCCGGCGAGACCATGAAGAACGGCAAGAACGCCGTAGGCATCGTCGGCGTCGCGTTCGGCGTCATCGCGCTGGTCATCGGCCTGGCCGGGCTGGCTGCCGGTCACACGACGGCGGGCGTGGTGGGAATCGTCGTCGCGGTGGTGGTCGGCGCTGCCGGCCTGGTCTGGTTACGCCAAGCCCATCGACGGGTTCGCGAGGCGGAATTGCAGTGGCACGACGCCCGTTCCGACGAACCGGCACCGCCGCCTACCAGTTGAGATTCGCCTGGGCCGACGCCAGCAGTGTCGAGTCATGGGCGCAGACGATGGTCAGATCCGGTTCCTGACGCGCGAACAACTCGGCGAGCCGCATCTGATTGTCGCGCAGTTGCTTACGGTCGAACGCGAACATCGTTTCTTGCGCCCGCAGGACGAAGGGCACCCGCGACTTCGACAGCGTGCCGTGGTGGTAGAAAGCGTCACCGCAGTGCAGAATCCACTCGCGCCCGGACTCGACAGCGACCGCGGCGTGGCCCCGGGTGTGGCCGGGCATCGGCACCAGGACGACGCCGTCACCGATCATGTCCAGCGGCTTGGCTGACGGGAATCCGCGCCACGACTCCCCGTCCGGGCCGTGCTCGACCAGCCTGGGCCCGTGTGCCCACTGAGCGGCGCGGTACCGAACCCGCTCCCGCGTTGACGGCGCGTGCACGGCACCGCGCGCCTCGGCCGCAGTGACGTGCACGAATGCGTCTGGGAAATCAGCGATTCCGCCGATGTGGTCGAGATCGAAGTGCGTCACCACGATGTGGCGCACGTCCGAGAGTCGGAACCCGAGCCTTTCGATCTGGTACGCCGCCGTTTCCGCACGCCGTAAGGCCGGTCGGAGTACATGACGGAACGGACCGACCCGCGCCGGGTCGGCACAGTCCTGTAAGCCAAAACCGGTATCCATCAACACCAAACCGTCACCGGTCTCGACGAGCAGGACGTGACAGACCATCGGGGCACCCGGCATGTTCATCGTGCCGCAGTTGAGGTGATGCACCCTGTTCATCCGCACTCCCGAATTGGGTTGAGCCTGGCTGGTATTCGGCCCATCCTGATGCAGACTCCGAACATCCCGCAACTGCGGCGGCGCAACGACAATGCCTCGGATGTGGCGGACCGGTTGACCGGTATACGGTGGATTCATGAAATACGTTGACGTCGAAGGCGTCGGGCAGGTCAGTCGGATCGGTTTGGGCACGTGGCAGTTCGGCTCGCGTGAGTGGGGCTACGGCGACAGCTACGCCTCCGGAGCTGCCCGCGACATCGTGCAACGCGCGCTGGCTTTGGGCGTCACGCTGTTCGACACCGCCGAGGTGTACGGACTCGGCAAGAGCGAACGGATCCTCGGCGAGGCGCTGGGCGACGAGCGCACCAAAGTCGCGGTGGCCAGCAAGATCTTTCCGGTCGCGCCGTTCCCGGCGGTGATCAAGCAGCGCGAGCGCGGCAGCGCGCGCCGACTGCAGTTGGAGCGGATCCCGCTCTATCAGATCCATCAGTCCAACCCGCTGGTCCCGGACACGGTCATCATGCCGGGCATGCGGGAGCTGCTCGACGAGGGCAAGATCGGCGCCGCGGGCGTCTCGAACTATTCGCTGTCGCGCTGGCAGCAGGCCGACGCCGCGCTGGGTAGACCGGTGATCAGCAATCAGGTGGAATTCTCGCTGGCCCGGCCCCGCGTGCTGGACCACATGGTTCCGTTCGCGGAGCGGGAGAACCGCATCATCATCGCCTACAGCCCGCTGGCGCAAGGACTGCTGGGCGGCAAGTACGGGGTGGACAACCGTCCGGGCGGTGTTCGTGCGGTCAACCCGCTGTTCGGCACCGAGAACCTGCGCCGGATCGAACCGCTGCTGCAGACGCTGCGCGATGTTGCGGCCGAGGTCGACGCCAAGCCGGCCCAGGTAGCGCTGGCCTGGTTGATCCACCTGCCCGGTGTGGTCGCCATCCCGGGCGCGTCCAGCGTGGAGCAACTGGAGTTCAACGTCGCCGCCGCCGACATCGAGCTGAGCAAGGAATCGCACGACGCGCTGACCGCCGCGGCCCGCGCCTTCCGGCCGGAATCGGTTGGCCGCTTCCTGACCAGCCTGGTGCGGGAGAAGCTCGGCCGCTAGCGGCCGGCTGTCACACCGTGCGGGCGAGTCGCTCGGTGAGCAACTCGGCAAACCGCGCCGGGTCCTCCAGCGCACCACCCTCAGCGAGAAGTGCTGTGCCGTAAAGCAGTTCGGCGGTCTCGGCGACCGAGGCGTCGTCCGGGCGGTCGGTGCGGGCTTGGCGCAGCCCGACGACGAGCGGATGGTTCGGATTGAGTTCCAGAATCCGCTTGCCGACCGGAACCTCTTGTCCGGACGCGCGGTACAACCGGGCCAATGCCGGGGTGATGCCGAAGGCGTCGGTGATCAGGCAGGCCGGCGACTCGGTCAGGCGGGTGGACAACCGCACTTCCTTGACGTGGTCGCTCAGTGTCTCCTTCAACCAACTGAGCAACTCGGCGAAGTCTTTGGCCTGCTCCTCACGCTCGGCGGCCGACGATTCCTCGTCGGAATCCAGATCGACCTCACCCTTGGCCACCGACTGCAGCGGCTTGCCGTCGAATTCGGTGACGGTGCCGACCCACACCTCGTCGACCGGGTCGGTCAGCAACAGCACCTCGTATCCCTTGGCTTTGAACGCCTCGAGATGCGGCGACTTCAGCAGTTGCTGGCGGGATTCGCCGGTGGCATAGAAGATCTGGGTCTGACCCTCCTTCATTCGCTCGACGTATTCGGCCAGCGTGGTGGGTTCTTCCTCGCTGTGCGTCGAGGCGAACGACGAGACCCCCAGCAGCGTCTCCTGGTTGTCGAAGTCCGACAGCAGGCCCTCCTTGAGGACCTTGCCGAACTGGGTCCAGAAGGTGCGGTAATCCTCGGGCCGACTCGACTGGATGTCCTTGATGGTGGACAGCACCTTCTTGGTCAGCCGGCGCCGGATCGCGTTGATCTGCCGATCCTTTTGCAAGATTTCGCGAGAAACGTTGAGAGACAAGTCTTGTGCGTCGACGACACCCTTGACGAAACGCAGATATTCGGGCATCAGCTCATCGCAGTCGCCCATGATGAAGACGCGCTTGACGTACAGCTGCACCCCGGTCTTGGCGTCCCGGTTGAACAGGTCGAACGGCGCCTGGGACGGGATGAACAGCAGCGCCTGGTATTCGAAGGTGCCTTCGGCCTTCATCGCGATGACTTCCAGCGGGTCATCCCAGGCATGCGCGATGTGCTTGTAGAACTCCTTGTACTCCTCCTCGGACACCTCGTCCTTGGGCCGCGCCCACAGCGCTTTCATCGAGTTGAGGGTCTCGGTGTCGATCACGGTCTCTTCGCGGGTCTCCTCGGAGCGCTCTTCGGAGTCCGCGTCGGAGTCCACCGGCACCTGGATGGTGCGCTCGACTTCCATCCGGATCGGCCACGCGATGAAGTCGGAGTACTGCTTGACCAGGCTCTTGATCTTCCACTCCGAGGTGTAGTCGTGCAGCTCGTCCTCGGCATCCTCGGGCTTCAGATGCAGGGTCACCGACGTACCCTGCGGCGCGCCCTCGACGGCTTCGATGGTGTAGGTGCCTTCCCCGCTGGATTCCCAGCGGGTGGCCTCGCTCTCGCCGGCTTTGCGGGTGAGCAGTTCGACTTTGTCGGCAACCATGAACGACGAGTAGAAGCCGATGCCGAATTGCCCGATCAACTCCTCGGAGGCATTCGCATCCTTGGCCTCCCGCAGCTGCTGTCGCAGTTCGGCGGTGCCCGACTTGGCGAGTGTCCCGATCAGATCCACTACCTCGGCGCGGGTCATGCCGATGCCGTTGTCGCGGATGGTGAGTGTCCGCGCGTCCTTGTCTACGTCGATCTCGATGTGCAGATCCGAGGTGTCGACGTCGAGATCCTTGTTCCGCAGCGCCTCGAGCCGCACCTTGTCCAGGGCATCGGAGGCGTTGGAGACCAACTCCCGTAGGAACGAGTCCTTGTTGGAGTAGACCGAATGGACCATCAAATCCAGCAGTTGCCGGGCTTCTGCCTGGAATTCCAGCTGCTCGACTTGCGCGTTCATGAGCTTCCTTCCGACGAAATCGATCGCGTCCGAATTTAGCGAGATGCGATTCGCCGGTCCGCCGCGGGTCGGCGGCTAGCAGTCGGTGCCGGCCTCGACACCGACCTGCGCATCACCGGGGACGGATGGCCCGTCGATCGCTACCGCGCATGGTGCCGCGCATGTTGAGCGAGAACGTCTTTCGCTGATTCGCCTGAACCGGGAGATCAGCAGGCTTGTTCGTGCGGCTGTTCGACGAGCTGCAGACTCCGGGGCGCGCTGCTGTGTACGGTCAGCACGTCACTGAGGCCGCACGTTGCGACGACGCGGGCCACCGCCGGCTGGCGACTGACCAGACAGAGCTTGATTTCGCGCTCACGACACCAAACGGCCTGCTCGGCCAGGGCCAGATAGGACGAGCAAGACATGAAATCCACGCTGTTCACGTCGACGATGAACAGTTGAGGTGCGGACGCGAACGCTGCAGCCTCGGCCAGCAGCAACCGCCAGGTGGCCTCGTTGCAGGCGTCGATCTCACCGCCGACGTAGACGATGACCGCCGCGTCGAAGCTCTGCACGGCCGCGCGCAGCGTGCTGGCCTCGGCGCCCAACTCGGCGACGAGGCGCGGCGTCAGGCGCAACGGAACGGCGAACACTTCGGTGGCGGCCAAACTCATGCTGCGCTCCTCATCGTCGGTCGGTACAGACCTGGTCTGGCCGGAACAGACTCATGTCAGCTGGCTTGGCTGAGCACGTAGCTGTTAGGCGGGCAACTATCGAAGCGCAAACACACCGTTGTGCCGTCGTTCCGTCCATCGATGAAGCACTCGTCAGCGAGAGTGCGCATCAGCAATATCCCGCGACCGCGACCGCGCACCGCGTTGATCGCAGCGGGATTGGGTTCGATCCAGCGACCGTAGTCGCTGACGCACACCTTGAGTTCGGTGGTGCTCGGGACGTAGCTGATCTGCAACGTCATGATGCCCACGCGCCCGAGAACCTGGTAGGCATGGTCGGCGCAGTTGGACAGAGCCTCGTCCACCGCGAGCACGATGTCGGCGGCGCGATCTTCGTCGAGCTCCAGATTGCAACTGAGCCAATTGCCCAAGTCCCGGCGGAACATCGCGACCGTCAGCGCATCAGCCCGCCCGGTATGGGTGAGGCCGAACTGGTCGACTTCACCGAAGCCGACCTGATCGCTTGACGTCTTACTGCTCACGGGATCTCGGCTACCCGAATGCAGGGCCGGATACACCTGATGTGACCAGTCCCCTAGCGACAAGGGCCCTTTACCGGCTCCGCCCTTTCGCGGCGCCGGGCTGAGCGGGCGTCAGCTCAGGACCGAGGTGTAGTAAATCGTGTCGGCCATCGACACCGAGTCATGTGTCTGCGGGACCGCGTCCAGACCGTGCTCGGCCAGCAACTGACTCATCTGGACTCCGCTTGACTGCCAGCCCAGGTTGGTCAGGTAGTCGGCCACGTCCTTGCGCTCGCCTTCGAATCCGAGGTGCTCCCAATCCAGTTCGAAGCCGTACTCCCGCCACTTGGCGGTGGACCGCCGCATCATCTCGCGCGCTTGCTCGGTGTCCCGTTCGGGCCGGTCCGGGATGGCTTCGACCGCCAGCCGGCTACCCGGCGCGCTGAGCGCGGTGACGTTGTCCATCAACCGGTCTTGAGCCTCCGGCGGCAGGTATCCCAGCAATCCCTCCGCGATCCAGGCCGTGGGCCGCTCGGTGTCCAGGCCGGCAGCTCGCAACGCGTTCGGCCAATCCTGTCGCAGGTCGATGGGCACCGTACGCAGGTCGGCTTTCGGGGCCGCACCCAGGGATTTCAGCGTGGTGGTCTTGAACTCGATCACCTCGGGCTGGTCGATTTCGAACACGGTCATGCCGGCGGGCCAGCTCAGCCGGTAGGCGCGGGCGTCCAGGCCGGAGGCGAGAATGACCGCCTGTCGGATGCCGGCCCGCGCTGCGTCCTGGAAGAACCCGTCGAAAAAGCGGGTGCGAGCGGCCATGGCGTCGGGCATGTGCTCGAGCTTCCAGCTGGACTCGTCGTCGTCGACGTCGGCGGCGGCGAGTTCCCCCGACACCCAACGGGTGAAGAAGTCCACGCCCACGGCGCGTACCAATGGCTCGGCGAACTGGTCGTCGATCACCGGGTTCTCGGCGTTCGTCGCGATCGCGCGAGCGGCGGCCACCATGGTCGCCGTCGCGCCCACACTGGTAGCCAGGTCCCAGGTGTCGTTCTCGGTGCGTGGCACGGGCAATTCCCCTCGTCGAGCGGCAGATACTTAGCCAGTTTAACACTTAGCTACGGTAATAACCGCCCGCAACGTGGGAACGGCAAGGTCAGCGGCGGCCGGGGCCCCCCGGACCGCCGGGGCCGCCGGGGCCACCGGGACCGCCGGGTCCCCCTGGCCCTCCCGGTCCACCCGGTCCGCCGGGGCCGTTCGCGGCGGGAAGGACGAACACGCATTCGTTGAGTTCCACGCTCCAGGCCCACCCGGGGGCGCAGTCGTCGTCGGCGCGACTTGTCGCGGGGGTGATGACGGCCGGAACCATCGTTGCTGCGAGAGCGAACGCGCCGATTGCGCACCGGCGGAGAATGCGGTTCATGTGCCCACCTCTTGCTGTCGTCGTCCAGCACGTGCCGGGCGGTCCCGTCGATTGTCCTCCTACCGAGGGCCGGCGGGGAAGATTTCGTTTCGGTTGGCCGACTGCTCAGGCGAACCGCAGGCCTCGGCGCCGCGCCCAGAACACCGCCACCGACGTTCCGAGGATCCACACGATCAGCGCGATGCCCAGGTGCACCAGGCTCTTGGTGTCGCGCCCGAAAACCGGGCCGATAGCCGCGGGAATCCGCGTCCACAGAAAGCGGTGCTCGACGCCGTCCATCGGATCGGCGACGTAATAGACCGCGTACGGCAGTGCGATGGCCAGCAGCCACATAGCGGTGCGGCGTAGATCGTGGCGATGGCGCCAACGCCGCATCAGCGGCTGCACCGACACCGGGTGGATTACCGAGATGACGTTGCCGACTCCGAGCCAGGACACGATTGGCACCGCCACGTTCGGGATGTTGATCGCCAGTTGCGGTATCCCTTCGTTGGCCACCGTCAGCGCCGCCGCCACCGCGAGGGTGGGTAGGCCGACGATTACCACCAGCGCCAAATTCTTGATCACCAGGATCCGCCGCAACCGCACCCCTTCGGACAATCCTCTGGCGACCCGAATATGGTCGCCGCCAAGCAGATTCGTGGTCGTGACGTCGGCGAGAATGAACGACGAGAAGTAGGTGCTGACCAGGACCACCCAGTCGAGCTGATGGTGATGGAAGTGCCGGGTGGGATGGTGGTGGTAGGCAGCGGTCAGCGGTTGCACCGACAACCAGGCGGCCGCCAGGAAGAGATTGGCCAGCACGCCCGACAACCAGGTGCGCGGCCGGTGAAACGCCCACCGGATCTCCGCCCAGACGGCCAGCGCCAGCGGTTTGCCGAAATCCCGGGCGGCGCGTTCGGCCGCGGCGGGGCGAGGCGCCGAGGCACGCGCCAAGCCGCGCAACGCGCCGCGTACGTAGCGGTGCCTCGTGGTTTGGGTCACTGTGCGCTCGGAGCTCCCAGTTGAAGCGGTGCAGATCCCGACAATTGAAGCAAGTCGGGGTCGGGTTGCCTTCGGCGAGCCGGGCGGCAGGTGGCCACGCCGGTCCAGCCGGGTCTGGGATACGCGAATTGCTTTGCGGCACAAAATATTCGCAGTTACCGCGCCGAGGCGGACCCGATGCCAGACGGCGGCTCGCGCACCGCTGGTAGGCAGGGGTGACTGGTTTCGCCGAGCATCAGCGGAAA
The DNA here is from genome assembly GCF_059812345.1 of Mycobacterium sp. NGS59. Lineage (NCBI taxonomy): Bacteria > Bacillati > Actinomycetota > Actinomycetes > Mycobacteriales > Mycobacteriaceae > Mycobacterium > Mycobacterium sp. NGS59. The sequence goes on along the minus strand of NZ_JCALCN010000021.1, from coordinate 841 downwards.
TCCTGGTGGATGCTAGGAAGCAAACACGAAGCCGATTTTGACCAAGGAGACCGATCGTGGCTGGCGCCGATGACGACGGCCGCAGCGTTCCGGGGCACGCCGCGCTGGCGTTCGGGCTCGTACTGTTGCTCTGCGTCGCGGTCTGTGGGTGCGACCGTGTTGTTGCCGGTACCCCTGTAAATGCGCAACGAGGCGCCGCCGCATCGAGTGGACCCATCCATCCGTCGCAACTGGACGATCTGCTGACAGCTTCGGGCTCGCTCACAGTGGTCGACAACAGCCCGCTGAGCGAAGACGACATGCAGTCCGCACTTTTCATCGGCGCCGACCCGGCGGAGTGCCACGGCGTCGTGGCGTTCGGCCGCTATCCGTTGTTCCCGTCGACCTACACCGGGCGCGAGGCCCGCACGCAGCAGGACCGCCTTCTCAACCAGCATCAACTCTTGGAAGTGTCGGCCAGCTATCCGGCCGACTTCGACGCAGCCGGCTTCCTGGACTCGGTCCGCAAGACCGTGACCGGATGCCAGCACCCGGTCACGGCATGGGGCGACGGTGGTCACAAGTCGACGGTGAACCCGGCGACCTTGAGTCAGAGCCCGCCCGAGGTAGCCCAGTGGTTGACCAATCTCGCGGGACAACGGTGGGTATGCGAATTCGCGGTCATCGCCAAAGCCAACGTCGTTTCCGAGATCGTCACCTGCTCGCCGGACCGTGCCATCGACATCGGCGCGTTGGTGACCAAACGGCTCAAGAAAATCGACGAACTGCTGAGATCCACTTCGTGACGACTCAATCCGGAGCCTTGACCTTCTCCCGCGACTGAAGATCGCGGGATTCCCTA
>NZ_JCALCN010000020.1:0-84843 GCF_059812345.1 Mycobacterium sp. NGS59 | reverse complement strand
CGGGCGCCTCGTCCCGTTTGCTGCTGCAACTCTTCGATCAGGTCCGACGCGTTCGCCTTGGTGAGATCGTCGGGGACCTCACGCCCGGCCTCCCGGGCCAGCGTGTCCAGGTAGCTGCGTTGCGCACCCGTCATCGGTTCGTCTCCGGTGACCCACTCGGACGTGTCCTTCTCGGGGTTCTCTTGCGGCGCTTGTCGGTTGTCGTCGTTCGCGTTACTCATCCCCGTCGGATATCCGTCGCACACGTGTTCGAAACATCTCAGATGTCAACGCCCCGTCAGGCCGGCTACCACCAGCACGCAGCCGACCACCACGAGCAGAGCGGCGACTTCGAGTCGACGGCGTGCGGCGACCCAGCTGTTCAGCGCGGTCAGCGACCGCTGGGTGGCGTCCGGAGCCAGCAGGCAAGCGATCAACGAGACCTCGACCACGGCGAACGCGGTCACATTGAACAACAGCAACGCCGCGACCTGGGTCATCGCCGGCGCGCCCGAAGCCAGGATCACCGCCAGAGCGGCCAGGTAATCCACCGAGGGCAACGCGATTCCCAGACCGGCCACCGTCGCGATCCATAGCGAGTGACCGCCCAGCACTCGGCGCACCCGCGCCGGCAACTTGGCGAGGACCGCCTCGCGAACGAGGGTGTCGGCCGTCCGTCGGGTCGAGTCGGCGCGGCGGCGCAAGGCGACGGTGACACCCAGCACTATGCCGGCAGCCAGGGCCAATGCACCGATGAGTACCTGAACGTTGGGCAACGTGACGTGGCCGGACGCGACCAGCCGTCGTCGCAAGACGAAAATCACGACCAGGCCCACCGTGATCCCCATCGCGAAACCCCCGAGCAGGAATGCGAGCAACTGCAACGCCGGCCGAGGCCTGTTGAGCATCAGCAGCGACATGCCGATCCGGAACGGTTCGAGGCTGACGGCCAAGGCCATCACCAGGATTGTCAGCCACATAGCAGAGTTCGACGAGCTCAGCCGGGGGCTGGTCAGCCGACTTCGGCCTCGGGCGCGGTTTCGATGCTGACCAGTTCGGCCAGGCCGCTCATGGTGAGAGCGGACACCAGCAGGGGGTGGGAGACGAGCTGAATATGGTCGGCGTGCGCGAACAACGCGTTGATCGCCGCGCTGTCCAGATATTCCACGGCGCTGAGGTCTACGGTGAACCTTCCGCCCGCAGTCTCCGCTTCGGCGCTTGCGGTGTTCAGGGCTTGATTGAAGGCGTCGATGTTGCTCAGATCGATCTCCCCCGCCGCGAGCAGCACCAGTTTGCCGTCGTCGGAACGCGCCGTCTCAAGGGTGAGCAATGTGGGCATCAGGCGATCCTCGCGGATAGGCGGACAGTGGTTCCGGCGTTGTCGGTGTCGATGGTCACGTCGTGCATGAGTCGCCGCATCAAGGTGATACCGCGTCCGCGCTGAGATTTGGTAGACGGCTCAGGTGGCTTCCACGTCCCCGTGTCGGTGATCGTCAACTGCACCTCGTCGCCCAGCGCGACCGCGTCCACGCAGATCGAACCGTGCAATTTGTTGCGATGCCCGTGCTCGATGGCGTTGGACACGGCTTCCCCGGCGGCGATGAGCACGTTCATGGTCTGCTCCGGTCGCATTCGGGCTCGGGTCAACCAGGTACGCAACGCCGTGCGGGTCGGTGCTAGATGACTGGCGTCGGGCGGGAACTTCAACTCCAGTGGGCCAGGATGGCGGTGCAGCAGCAGCACAACGTCATCCTGATAGCCCCCCTGGGGCGCGACACCGGTCATGATCTCGTTCGCCAACTCGTCCAGGGGGTCGGCGCGAGCGTCCCCCGTCACCTCGGCGACTTTTGCGATGCCTTGCTCCAGGGGTGTGCGGCGCCGCTCCACCAGCCCGTCGGTGTAAAGCACCAGCGTGGAGCGCGCCGGCATGGTCACCCGGGCTTCGGGACGGTTCCAGTCGCGCCGTACCCCCAACGCGATGGTGTGACCGTCGGTCAGTACCTGCGCGGTGCCGTCGGACCGGACCAGGATGGGAGGCGGATGTCCGGCGCTGGAATACACCAGCTCGCCGGTTTCGGGGTTGAGCACCGCGCAGACTGCAGTCGTGCACTGGGCCCCGGCCAGTCGCGAGGCGAAACGGTCCATCCCGCTCAACGCCGCTGCGGGACTGGGATTTTCGAACAGCAGCGCCCGGCAGGCACTTCGGACCTGGCCCATGACGGTGGCCGCGGCGAGGTCGTGGCCCACGCAGTCGCCGACCACCATCGCAATCCGGCCGTCCTCCAACTCGATGACGTCATACCAGTCCCCGCCGACCTGCAGAGGCCGGCTGGCTGCCTGATAGCGCACCGCGAAGCCGCCCGGTAGATCAGCGGGCCCGAGAATCGCGTGTTGGAGCGCGAGAGCCGTTTCACGTTGCTGGTCGACTTGGTACACCCGTTGCAGGCCCTGTCCGAGACGGCCGGCCAGCACCGTCAGCAAGGTCTGATCCTCCAGGGTGAACGGCCGTTGCTCGGCCAGATCGATCCACACCACAAGCACGCCCTCGGGATGTTGCAGCGCGATACCGGCCGTGCCGGGCTCGGTGATGTTAGGTGTGAGAAGGTCGCCTTCGCGCAACGCGCTGACGAGTTGTCTTGTGCGAGACGGTAAATCGGCCCAGCGCACGGACTCACCGACCGACACGATCTGCGGTGTGTACCCGTTCTCCAAGGGAGAACTGCCCGTCGGGAAGGTGACGGCCAGGACGCGGCGCGCCCGCCATTGCCGACGAAGCTCCTCAGCGGCGGCCTGTAGCGCGTCATCGACGGTGTCTGCTTGGGCCAATTCCTGGTTGAGGGCGTGCTCGCGGCCTGCCGCCAGCGCCAGGGCGATAGCCGCGTGGCGGGCGAAGTCACTGACCAGTTCGAGGTAATCGTCGCTGAACTGTTGCTGCTGCGGGTGACGCGCAACAGCGATCACACCCAGTACGGCGTCTTGGGCGATGAGCGGCATCACGATCGCCGGGCGTTCACCGACGTCGGTGAAACCTTCGATCGGGTATGCGAAGGAATCGGTGATCAGCGGCAGGCCGCGGCGCGCGACCCCGCCGGTCGTAGAGCCTTCCATCGGAACCTGGCGACCGATGACCTCCGAGGCGTACCGGCCCGCGGTGGCCGCGACGATCAGGGTGTCCACCTCAGCGGCGGGCAGATCGGGCTCCCCGGGAACCAGCAGGATCGCTTGCTCGGCGTCGGCCAACTCCAGCGCTCGGTTCACGATGAGCTGCAGCGGTCCGGTCTGCGGGTCACCGGAGAGCAGCGCGGTGGTGATCTCGCGGCTGGCCTTCGTCCATTTCGCCGATTCGCGTTCGCGCTCGTAGAGTCGGGCATTGTCGATGGCGGCCGCGGCAGCCGTGGCCAGCGCCCACACGGTGCCTTCATGGGCATCGGTGAACACTCGCCCCGGCCGGTCGTCGGCTAGGTAAAGGCTGCCGAAGTCCTCTGCCCGGACCGTGATCGGTACCGCCAGCAGCGCGTGCAGCGGCGGGTCCTGGGGGCCCAGTTCGATCACCGGTGACTGCGCACTCAGGTCGTCGAGGCGGACACCATCACCGACCGGCAGGTCGCCGAGGCGTCGCGCGGTGGCATCGCCGATACCTGCGCGGACAAACGAAACCGGGTTGCCCTCCGCGGCGCGGATCACCAGCGCCCCGTACCGGGCGCCGGTCAACTCCATCGCCGCCTTGACGACGCGATTCAGCGTCACATTCAGGTCCAGATCCGAGCCGATCTCGACGATGACCCGTACCAGTTGCTCCATCTGGTCGCGCGCTGCCACCAGCTCGTCGAGCTGTTCGTGCATTTGGCTCACCAGGTCGCGCCGCCCTAGCCAGGTGAACGCGGATTCACCGCGGTCCTTGCTCATGGGATCAAACCTAATCCTCGGGGCCTGGCTTTTTGGCGCTTGGGTCATCGCAGTTCGGCGCCGTGTCCTTTTAACGATGCGATCGCTTCCCGCACGAAGCTCTGCGCCGGGTCGGTTCCTCGACCGCGCGGAACCGGCAATTCCGACGAACTCAGACGTGAGCCGGCATGCGGTCCCAGCCGCCCACTGCTGACGAGGACGAGATGACCGCGGCGTCCGGGTCGACGTCCCGGTAGGCGATGCCCAGCTTCACTGCAGCGGCTCTTCGCCCGCCAGGATGGTTCGGTGCATCAGTCGACCGCTGTCTTCGGCATAGGGCAGCACCCGGTGCATGGTTCCGGTGTTGTCCCAGATGAGCAGATCACCCGGCTGCCACTGATGTTGGTAGACGTACTGGGGCTGGGTGGCCCAATCCCGAAGGCGGGCAAGCAAAGCGCGACTTTCCTCGACCGGCAGCCCGACGACATAATCGGACGTCGCCCCCAACAGCAGCGACTTACGGCCGGATTGGTGGGTCCACACCAGCGGGCACGCCTTGGTGGGTGACTTCTGCCAGAACTCGACCTCGGCGTAACTCATCTCCGGGCTGACGTAGTACTGGGAGCGCTCCGCACTGTGCACGACCCGCAATTCCGCTATTCGCAGCTTTTCGTCTTCGGGGAGGTCCTCGTAGGCCCGGTAGGTGTTGCAGAATTCGGTCTGTCCACCGGTGTCGGACAGCCGTACCGCCCGCAGCAGGGTGGCCAGGTTCGGCAACGGCTGCAGGGAACCGTCGAAGTGCCAGAACATCGAGCCCTTCAGATATCTGGCGCGCTGGTTCACCTTTTCGTCGAGGGAAATCTTGTTGATGCCTCCCTCGCCTTCGTTCGCCACGACGGTGCCCAGCGTCTGGGCGATGGCAACTTGCTGCTCGTCGCCGATATCGAGCCCACGGAAGAACACCACCCCCCGGCGCTCGAGGATCTCGCGGATCGAACCGGCCGCCAGACCGCTGCGCAGCGTGTCGAGGTCGGTTCGTATTTCGCTGCCGATGTTCGGTGTGAGGTCGATGATTTCCAGCTGTGCGGAGCCCAGGCTCATGGCCTCAGCTCATTCTCGTGAGAATGGTGTTGGCCGAATGCTTTACCCGTGGCTGCTGCCACAGCTCGACTGCCAGCGAGACGGTGATCAACGAGTAGAGCAGATTGCGCAGATTCGCGACGTCGTCGGGCAGCGGTTCGGCGTAGTCGAATTTGTCGATATAGGCGACCGCTTCCTCGGCGTGCGGAAACACCTCGTTGTAGAACGCGCGGATCTGATCCATGGAACTGTTGACGCGCTTGACGTAGCGCTCGTGGCCGTCCTCGATCGCCCACTGGGGCACCAGGTGCTCGAGATGCGAGAATTCCTCCGGCAGAACGGCATTCATCGCTGACCTGCCTTCGCCTTCGCACCGGCCTCGACGTAGTCGCCGACCACCTTGTGCAGGTGCCGCAACAGGATCTCCTCGTCGTTCATCGTGAATTGTTTGAGGACACCGCTGTTGAGCATCGCCTGCAGCCCCTCGGAGGGACTGGCGTCTTCCAAGATGATGTCGTTGAGATAGGTCACGGTCAGTTCCTGGCCGAGCCGCTCCTTGTGCGTCTTGGGCGGCTGATAGAACATCTCGACTTCGAACAGGTGCGAGTGTGGGCCAGTCGGCCAGTGCGCATGGGTGCTGAAACCTGATGAACCGAAGATGATCACGAAGTTGGGGAAAAACTGGAAGGAGTCGAAACCGTACTTCTCCGACCTCGTGGGATTGATGCCCGGGGGCATCGGGCCCCGATCGAGTTTCTTGTTCCACGGTCCCGCCGCGCTTGCCTCCATGACGCACTCGATGGGCTTGGAGTACTCCGTCTTTCGCGACGGCTCGCCGGAGAACGAGAACATCCGGTGCGGGCCGCTGAGCTGATAGGCCAGGGCGTCGGTGAACGGATTCGGTTTGTCCAGTGCGTCTCTGGCCTCCGCGGTCACGCTGCCGAACGACGTCGCGTGCAGGTAGGGCCCGTGGTAACTCTCTGCGAAGCTGTCCACGAATATCTTCCAGTTGCACTGCAGTTCGGCGGAGAACTTGTAGACCTGGTGCGGGCCCTGGAACGGATAACCCTCGATGCCATGGGCGAGCTCACCGAGGTACGAACGCAGCGGCTCGGTGTTGTGCGGGTCGAGGTTGATGAAGATGAAACCCTCCCACACCTCGCACTGCACCGCCGGCACCCGGCAGCTGTCGGCGTCGAAATCCAGTAGCAGATCCTTGCGGGTCGGCGAATGCAGCGAGCCGTCCAGCTTGTAGCGCCAGCCGTGAAATCGGCAGTACAGCAACGGCGCCCGGCCCGACACTTCCTTGAACGGGTCGTCCTCCCACAACATCTTGTTGCCCCGGTGCGGGCAGATGTTGTGGAAAGCCCGGATCACCCCGTCCTTGCCGCGCACGACGATGATCGAGGTGTTCAACACCTTCAGTTCGCGGGTGAAATAACTACCCGAGCGCGGAACCCGTTCGACCCGGCCTACATAAAGCCACGTCTTCTTGAAGACGTGCTCGCGCTCTTTTTCGTAGAACTCTTCGGACACGCAGTCTTCGAGCGATACCGGGCCGCGGCCGAGTTCTGGGTAAGCGTCGGTCCAATGGCCGCTTGCGGGTTTGGTCACTGGGCTGTGGTGACTCATGGGCCCCTCCTCGCGCCGACGGTAACAGCTGCGGATTCCGTCGAAACAGCCGCAAAAACGCAACTGCCTGTTGCATGATTGGAACACTCCCCATGGAACAGCACCTCACATTCGACGTCGATGCCCTGCTGATATTCGGCAAGGTCGTCGAAAGCCGCAGCCTGTCGAAGGCCGCGCGGCTGCTCGGCATGCCCAAGTCCACGGTCAGCCGGAAGTTGACCAGGCTGGAGTCCGATCTGGGCATCAAGCTGCTGCGCAAGAACACGCACCAACTCACCGTCACCGACGTCGGTGAACAGATCTATACCCACGCGACGAGCATCTTGGCCGAAGCCAACGCGGTACGTGCACTGGTCGAAGCGAGCAGGCAGGAACCCCAGGGCGAGTTGCGGGTCGCGATACCGGTATTCGTCGGCATCGACTATGCATCGCGGGTCGGAGCCACGTTCCTGCAGCGCTATCCGCAGTCGCGGTTGGACATTCGATTGGTCGACAACATGGTCGACCCGGTCAAAGACGGTTTCGACGTGGTATTCGGTCCCGGTCCGCTGCAGGATTCGACGCTCATTGCACGGAAGGTGTTCGATCTGCAGCTGTTCCTGTGCGCCTCAAGGGATTTCGTCGCGCAGCTGAGCCATCCCCTCAGCGAACCGGCGCAACTCGACGACGTGCCGTTCATCGACTTCGGCTTCGGCGGACCCCGCAGACTCGCCCTCGCCCGGCACCATCGGCGATACGAGCTGTCACCGCCGGTACGCGCCCGCGCCAACAACTTTCAGGTGTGCAAGCAGTACATCTTGCAGGACCTCGGTGTGGGCGTCATGCCCACGCAGATCATCTGCACCGCGGAACTGCGCGCAGGCACCATCGTGCCGATCCTGCCCGAATGGACGCTCGAACCACTGGCGGTACACATGATCTATCCTTTCGAGCTCTCGTTTTCCACGTTGATCAGCGCCTTTTACGACACCGCCTGCCAGATCATCGTGGAGAACATCGCCAAAAGCCGAGATCTGTGAACACCACGTTGCAACGGGTCAGCGGCCTACCCTGCGTACGGGATCGAAGTCGCGAAGCGCTTGCGGTTGCTTGCCGGTGGTGATGTGTTCGGCCAACAGCCGTCCGGTCACCGGCCCGTGCGTGAGGCCCCACATGCCGTGGCCGCCGGCCACGAAGACCCCGGGTGACACCTCACCGATCAGGGGCCGACCGTCGGGGGTGACCGGGCGCGAGCCGACCCAGACATCGCTGCGGTCCTCCCAGCGCACTCCGTCCAGCAATGGGTCGGCAGAGGCCACGATGGCGTTCACCCGTGCGGGCATGACGGGTTCGTGCGGGCCACGGAATTCCATGGTTCCCGAAACACGCATCGCGCCTCGGTAGGGCGTGCACGCCACCCGTACGTCGGGCAGATAGATGGGACCTGGCATCGGACGTTCCACCGGCACCGTGAACGAATAGCCGCGACCGGCACGCACCGGGACACGCAACCCGTTGCCCGCCAATCGGGACAGCAGCGCGCCGGTGGCGACAACTACTGCCTCGGCTGCCAGCGGCTCGTCGCGCTCCGACTCGACCACGACGTGGCCGCCCCGGCGGCCGATCCCGGCAATGTCCCGTCGGCACAACGTTGCTCCGCGTTCGGTCACCGCGCGCCCCAGGGCCGTGACGAATCGGTGCGGATCGATGAAGCGCTGTCCGTTGATGTTCAGGCCGCTCGTGGCCGCGCGGCCGGCCAGCGGCACCGCATCGTGCAGCGCGGCCCCCGAGAGCGGGGTGATATCCATTGCCTGCCCGGCCTTTTCGAGCTCGCGTAGCTCTGTCAGCAAGCGCTGCGCCTGGGCGGAGGTCTCGAACACGGCGGTGATGGGCGCATCGGTCACCGGCGCGTCGACGCCGTTGCTGATCAGCACGTCGAAAGCCTCGATGCAGTCCTCGTTGAGGATGACGTTGGCATCCAGCGCGCGTCGGTAGGACGATGGCCGGCAGTTCGCCGCGAATCGGAGCAGGAAGAGCGCCAATCCGATGTCCCGGGTCAGCGGAATGTGCAGCGGTGCTTTGGTGTCGAGCAGGGAACGCAACCCATACCGCAGCACTGCAGGCGAATTCAACGGAAGGACCAGCCCCGGTGCCACCCAGCCGGCGTTGCCGCGCGACGCCCCGGCTCCGGGCTCGACACGATCCACCACGGTGACGTCGACTCCGCGCTCCTGGAGGAACCACGCCGTCGACAATCCGACAATGCCCGCGCCGACGACGATCGCCGAGCGCGGTCCTCCGTCAAACCGTTCGACGTAATCCATTACGTACCTCCCTAGTTGGTGTCACTGATCGCGATCGTGGAAGTGAATTCGAGCCGCCGCGCTTACCGTTATCGGACGAACAGCGGTGCTTGTTGCTGTGCTGCTACGCCAGTCGGGGACGCGCGACCGGGTGGCCGATACCGCGACCGCTGGTCTCCGGGATGCGCCTGAGCGCCGATCGGCTGGCGGCCACGAGCACAGCGGTGACAATGCTCAAACTCAACCAGGTGGACACGGCCGCTGCCACGGATTCGTCGAGTGCGGATCGGGACGGCTGACCGATGTGGTATCCCGCTGCATCCACCCGGATGTCAACGAGATCACCGACTTTCGCGCCTCGGGGTGCCGTTACCGCACCGGCGTGCTCGGTTCCGGCCGCAAACCAGCGGGCAGGCACGCTGACCGTCCTGGGGTCGGCCAGCGGCTGGTAGACGGCGTCGTCGCCGGCTACTACCGCCGTCACCTGCTGGCTGGTCTGGGCGTGCTGGGCGTAGAAGTTGCTGCGAGAGTCGTGGACTGCGATGCCGACGGCGACGGCGATCGGCAACCCCACCAGGATGATCAGCACAGCCCAAATCAGCATGGGTGTCGGTCGACGAAGGCGACGCGGGGTAGTCATCGACGATTCCTATCGGGGCGGGCAGCGTTGATACTTCGCTCATTGTGGCGCGCAAAGGGCGCAACGGGTTTGCCCGAACCGGACAACGGCGCGGTGGGCCGTTGTCGGCGTCACACAACGCTGTCCGGGCGTCGGGACCACTTGCTAGAGGTCGGTGCAGATGGACGCGAGGAACTGTTGGGTCCGGGACCGTGACTTCATCCGGACCACCGGGTCCTCGCCCAGCGGCACGATTCGTGCGGCCAGGTCCGTGACACCGGCATCCCGGTAGCTGCGAAGCCGCGCCAAGACGGCCGATTCGTCACCGGCCGCCATGGTGTCGCCGACGTCCTGTGCGTCTCCTCGTTCCAGCAGGCGGACATAGTTCGGCGAGAAGTCCGCATGGCCGAGGATTTCGCTCGCATCCGCGCGGGCCTGGTCGGCCTGGCTGTTCGAGCAGAGTGCCACTGGAACGCCTGCGACCACTCGTGGGTCCGACCGGCCGGCGGCGGCCGCGGTGAGCCGCGGGACGACGTAATCCCCTATCGCACGCTCGTCGGCCATCCACAAAATGGTGCCGCCGGCCCGCTCGCCGGCAAGCCGCAGCATGGTGGGCCCAAGCGCGGCAAGCAATACCGTCATCTCGGCCGCATCGGCGACATCGATCGAGCCGTTGACGTCATACGTCTCGTTCGTGACCCGCACGGGTCCGGGGCCGGAAAATGACGCCGCCAACACCTCGAGGTAGTCGCGCACCAGACGGGCCGGCCTGTCATAGGGAAGCCCCAGTTGGTCGCTGATGATCCAGTGATGCGAAGGGCCCAGGCCCAGGGTGAACCGGCCGCCGCAGGCAATGCTCGTCGTCAAAGCCTGCTGGGCCATGATCAGCGGGTGACGGGTCTGGATCGGTACCACCGCGGTCCCGAGTTCGATGCGCTCGGTCACCTGCCCGATCAAGGCGACAGCGGTCAGCGCATCCAGATAGCCAGGAACTTGCGGCATCCAAAATGAGCTGAAGCCCGCTGCTTCAGCGGCTTTCGCGTCCTCCAACAACCCGGGCAGGCGCTCGGCGCGCGAACGCTCTTTGTCGGATCCGACCATCAGTCCGATTCGCATGGGCTTTCTCCTATCGGGGTGCGGCCACGACGCCTCGGACGTTGATGTCGCGCCAGATCGCGATCTCGTCGACGAATTCTGGCGCCCGACCGAAGAGGTCGGCGAAGAACGCAATCATTTCAGTCCATGCCGGCATCGGCCCGACGATCACGTGGCGAATGTCGGCGAACCGCAGATTCGCGGTGACCTGCGCACGCACCTCTCCTCTGGCCCGGAACGAGGTCTTGTCCTCCTGGATCGTGCGCATGATCGTGAAAAGCCGCGTGGCCCACGGTCCGGTGATGGTCCGGCCGTCCGGTTGGGGCAGGTACGCGTATGCCTCCGGCATCCGCAGCCCGTAGTCGGCCTCCGCCGCCCAGACCATCGGGGCTGCCTGGTCACCGTTGACGAAATACGGTGCGACGAGGACTGTTTCGTCGCGACGAATGTTGTGGCTCGCCCACGTGCGGAAGAATAACGGGGTATGGAACGGCTGCCGCTGCAGCGGAGCGGGCACGATCACGACGAGTGCCGCGGCGACGGCCAGCAGCCACCGGAGCGCCGGTCGCGGTTGCGGGCGAGTCGCCCGGGTGATGACGATCGCGACGATCACGGCGACGGCCAGCCATACGAAAGCTGTAAAGCGCCCCGGCAGAACGTGTTTGAGGAGCGGTAGCTCGCCCAGCGGCAGCCACGGCAGCGGCACGGGCAGCCTTTCGTGGCCCACGTGCAGCCAGGGACCGAGTGACAGCACCATCAGCAGCGCCCCGGTGACGCTCGCGACGCGCACCCGAAGGTCGTTCCACTGGCGTGCTGCCACCCATGCCAGCAGGACCAGCAGCGGCAGGCCCAGGTAACCCGTCGCCTCGTGATAGAGACCGGTGAACTGGTGGGACATGTGCGTCGCCACGTCCGGGGCAAGCAGTTGGTAAGGCGTCGGAACGACGAGGTTGAGCAGATCGGTCGAGAACGTCTCGGGATGTTGGACCGGTCCGTGGATGCGCTGCGGTCCGAAAAACTGGGCGACGAGCGGCCCGGCCGTGAGCAGCAGGAAGGTGAGAGCTGCGAGCCCTAGCGCCGGAGCGAGCCGGGCGGCTCCGGCGCGACACCGCGACCAGACTCGGCCGTCGCGACGCGCCAACGCCATCACGCCCACCAACACTGCGGCCGCTACGGCGCTGGTGGCTAACACCTCTTCGGTGATGAGGAGTTGCACGGCGCTCAGGGCTCCCAGCGCCAGCCCCGACTGCCACGGTGGCCGCCGCCGGGTTACCAAGAGTTCGTCGATGACGAGCAGGAAGAGGGGCGGGACCCAGGAGGTGGCCAGGTTCAGGTGCAGAGCCGCGTGTGAGGCGACGTAGGGCGAAAAGGCGTAGACCGCACCACCGACCAGGGGACCAGCGCCATCGCCGGTCCAGCGGCGGATCGCGATCCACGCGGTGAAACCACTGAGGGCGATGCCCAGGACCATCAGGACGTTGAACCCGAAGATCGGACCGCCGAGTTTGGCCGGCAGCCAGCCCAGCAGCCCCAGGAGCGTCATCGGGGTGTTCCACATCAGGTTCACGCCATCGGGCGCATTGATCTGGGTCGTGAAGAACGGATCGAGCCCGTTAGCCAGCGCGTGGGGTGGCCAGCCCAGAAACCAGATCGTCTGGTGCTGATCGCAGCAGTTCCCGGCCCATCCCGATCTCGGTCCTGTCCAGGCACGGAAGGTGAGCGCGACGGCGCCGACGAGATAGACGACGAACGCGCTGAGTGCCCGTCCGCTGCGCCATCCGCGCTCAACCGGCCTTGCTGTCACGCGCCGATTATCGGGGACGCGACTTTCGGTTGGGCCGTTCGACGCAACCCCGACGCGGCCACAGCAACGTCGGGTTCGCGTTCACCGGCGGCCAGTTGCGGTGGTTGGCGTAGGCCCACACCTCCCACGGGTTGTCGTAGTAGGCCACGGTTTCGACCAGGCGGTACCAGTTCTGCTCGCGGTGGAACACCCAGTAGCCCGTGCCGACGACGACGCCGCCGACCATCCAGCCGACGTAAGTGATCGGGAACAGCGGGCCGAAGATCCTGCTCTGCCAGACATGCACCGATTCGTGGTCGGCCATCAGGCTCTCGGTGCCCGGCCCGGCGCCGAGGCTGGTCGTGACGTTGCCCAGCGTGGTGACGAAGCCCGGCAGCCCGACGCCGCCACGGTAGACGTGGGCACCCGCCCGCTGACTGAGGGTGGGGTCGTAACCGGAGTTCGGCATGAGCTCGTTGACGAGTTGCAGCCCGTAGCCCAGGACGGTGCCCATCGCCCCCCAGGTGTGGTCCAGCAGGAACGCGGCCCAGCCCTGCCAGGCGCGGAAGTCGTAGATGTTCAGCTGGCGGCGGATCACCCGGTTCATGCGGCGAGATTAGGCCAATATGATTCGGCCGAGTCAAAGTCTGGGCCCAGACGCCCGGTGCTGGCACGGTGGTGGTTCGTGCGGGTGTGGCTGAGCGGCTAGGCAGCGGCCTGCAAAGCCGTATACACGGGTTCGAATCCCGTCACTCGCCCCGCACGCTTTCCCCGCGAGCAGACGCAAAAGCCCCTCATTTCGGCACGAAATGGGGGCTTTCGCGTCTGCTCGCGGGGGGCTGGGCGGCGCGCTCAGGCGCGGTAGCGGGCTACCGACTCCGCGTACTTGTCGAGCAGCCGCAGCGAATCGTCCCGCGGCTTGGTGGGCAGCAGCAGCGCGAGTTGCTCGAACCCTAATTCCTCGGCGGCGCGCCAGTAGTCGAGATCGGAGGGCGCGCCGAACATCGCCAGCGGGACATCGTGGTTGGCGGCCTCGCGCAGTTGCTCGACGCGGCGGCCGATGTGGTCGATGGGAAACGGATTCGATATCCAGCCCGCCTCATGCCGGACGATCCGCTTGACGGTCGCGTCGGAGTCGCCACCGATGAAGATCGGCGGATGGGGTTTGCGTACCGGTTTCGGGCGGCTGTACGACGGCGGGAAGTCCACGTATTTGCCGTGGTATTCGGCGGGTTCGTCGGTCCACAGCGCTTTGATGGCCTCGATCCGTTCGTCCAGCAGGGCACCGCGCGTCTTCGGGTCGGTGCCGTGGTCGCGCATCTCCTCGAGATTCCAGCCCGCGCCCACGCCGAACACGAATCGGCCGTCAGAGATCAGATCGATGCTGGCGGCTTCCTTGGCGGTGGTGATCGGGTCGCGCTGGATGAGCAACGCGATACCGGTGAACAGCTCGATCTTCGACGTGACCGCCGCGGCTGCCGCGAGCGTCACGAACGGGTCCAAGGTGCGGTAGTAGATCGACGGCAGCTCACCGCCGAGCGGATACGGCGTTTCCCGGCTGGCCGGGATGTGCGTGTGCTCGGCGACCACCAGGGACTCGAATCCGCGTTCTTCGATACCGCGGGCCAGTGACACCGTGTCGATGCTGTCGTCGTTGACGAACGTGGCGATCCCGAACTTCATGGCTGTCCCTGTCTGTCGGCTTCCCAGACCTCGACAACCAATCACGGCCGAATATTCCCCTCACGTCGGATTTGTTGCGGCGCAGTTGGATTCAGCTAACGTGCTGGTCGATCAGCCCGTAGAGCATGTTCACCGTGCGGTCGAGTGGCTCGGTGGAACGTGCAGCGAGGCAGAGGATCACCGCGCCCTCGACGGCGGCCACCACGGTGGTGGCCAGTGCTTCGGCCTTGTCGTCGGCCGCTCCGTCGGCCCGCAGGCGTCCGGCGATCATGGTCTGCCACGCCGAAAACGCCTCGCCGGCGGCGTCTGCGGCCGATGGTGACTCCGAACGTCCGAGGGCGGCGGCGACGATCGGGCACCCGGCGCTGAAGTCGCTGGAACGCAGCGACTCCTTCCAGGACTCGACGAACGCGGCCAACGACTCGCGTCCGGTGCCCGCCAGCGTCGTGTCGAAGAGTTGACCCGCCGTGCGGGTGGCCTCGGTCATCAACTCGGACTTCCCGCCCGGAAAATTCACGTAGAGCGAGCGGCGCGCGGTGCCGCTGTGCTCGAGGAGTTCAGCCAGCCCGGCTCCAGCCACGCCCTTGCGGCGCAGCAGATCAATGGCGCTACCGATCAAGCGCTCACGGGCGGTCATGGTTGCAGTATACCGATTGGTCTACTATGGTTCGGTAGACCGATCGGTATACACAGGGAGATCGCCATGACCAACAGCGACAAGACGTTGCGAAAATTCCGCCGGGAACGCGCGATCGGACGCTATGTGCTCAATCCGGTCGTGCGAGGAATGGGCAAACTGGGATTGCGTACCGCGCTGGCCACCGAGTTGGAGACCGTTGGGCGCAAAACCGGTCTGGCGCGTCGCGTTCCGGTGTCCGTGCAGTTCGACGGCACCGGCGCGTGGGTCATCAGTCAGCACGGCACCCGCTCGGGCTGGGGGCGCAACATCGTCGACAATCCCAATGTCCGTGTGCGGCAGGGCAACCAGTGGCGCAATGGGGTCGCGACGATAAGACCTGACGACGACGTCGTCGCACGGGGCCGCAAATTCGGGCGATTGGGCGCGAAGGTGGTCAAGACGCTGGAGACGACACCGGTGTCGGTGCGAATTGATTTCGCCGATTAGGACGTGCCGCGCCGGGACACGGCGTCTGGGGCGAATCTCGTTGTGAATCCTTGGTTTTGGAGGCGAAGTGACGGCTTTCGGCGTGAGCCCGTGGTGGGAAAATCGACAGAATCCCGCCGAGGATTCCCCCGCAAAGCTGAAAGCCCGAATTCTCCCAACACGGTAGCGACGCCTCGTTCGGTTCGTCGAGTCGATTCGGAAACCGTTGGCGCGCAACGTATTCAGTCGTAGATGACGGCAAGTCCCCGCCGCTGCAAGTCGGCCAACCCGTCCCGCATGGCTTGGAGTTGTTCGGGGGAATGCCCCTCCCAGTCCGTGAGCTCGCCGACTATTCTCACCGGCTCCCGCGTGCGGAAGGAGTGGGTGGGGTTACCGGGCAGCTTCTTGTCCGCCACGTTCGGGTCGTCCTCCAGCACACCTTCCGGTTCGACGATGTAGACCCGGCCGCGGCCGTCGCCCTGCGCCAGCTCGGCTCCCCACACCGCTGCATCGAGGGTCCGGGTCAGGTAAACGTGATTCGACAGGCGGTCGGCGTCGTAATTCGACCGGCGCCCCGGCACCAACAGATCGCCCACGGCAAGCTCCGCCTTTGGTGCCGTGCAGCAGCGCACCCGACGGATGAACTTCGAAAGGTTTCGGCGCGGGAGTCACAACCATCCTCGAGGTGTCACGGGGGTTCTCGCGAACAGCAGTGTAGCCGCGTCTTGCCGGGACTCCTGATTCGTCACGACCTCGAAGTGGGTAAAGGGTAGGACGGCCGGCGCTTAGGAGGGAATGTGCGACAGAAGCTCGACGAGCCTGTTGCTGCAACGGTTGAATCGTCCCCTGATGCAGCACCGGCCGATCGGCCCCCCACCACACCGGCGACAGCTCGGTGGTCGAACTCGATCACGAATTCCGATCTGCGAATCGCGATGATATGCGCCCTGCTATGGCAAGCAGTAATGACCATCCTGGGCGCAACCCTTTTCTCCAATCAGTCGGGATTCTTGGATCACACGATGCTGTGGGATGCGAAGTGGTATCTGAACATCGTGAACGAGCGCTACCTCGGCAGCGCCGAGTCGCCCGCCTTCTATCCGCTCTTTCCCCTGACTCTCGGCGCACTGGGCGTCACTACTTTTCATAGCATTCCCTACCCCCAGTTGGGCCTGCTGCTGAATACCGCCTGTCTTGGCTTGGCCATCGCCGCGCTGCTGACGATCACGCGGGAGTTGGGAATTCGCAGCACTCGGCACATCACCGTCGGACTGTTTCTCGCAGCGCCGGCCGCTGTCTTCATGCACCTGTTCTATACCGAAGCGATTTTCGTCGCACTCGGGTTCTGGGCGTACGCGTTCGCCCTGCGCCGGCAATGGTTGTTCATGGCGCTCACGCTGGCGTTCCTCACCGCGACACGCCTGCCTTCCGTACTCTTCTTCGGCCTGTGCGGACTGGAATACCTGCGGGCCTACAACTGGAACATCAAAACAGCGTGCAACCGCAACCTCGCTTATTTCGGCTTGGCCCCCGTCGGGTTCTTGCTGTACGGCTTGTATCTCGCAATTTATCGCCACGATTTCTTCGCGATGTTCCACGCCTACTCCAATGCCTGGAACTATCTTAATTTCGAGCCGAATTTCCTCTATTCGATTTGCAGAGCCATACACGAAACGACTCAAGCGGTCCTCGGCATCCGCAGTTTCGACAACAACATCACCGTGAATTTCGCGATCCCGCTTATTTGCCTCGCGGCGATTTTCGGGTCGTCACTCTACCTACTGTTCCGGCATCGAGGCGCCGGCATTCCCCTCGGCATCTTCGGACTGTGTTCGATCGTCTTCTTCACCATCAACAGCAGTTTTGTGGCGGTGCACCGATACGCATTGCCGTGCCTGAGCGTCTATGTGGCGCTGGCACTGCTCTACGCCGAGTTCCGCAGAGCGAGAGTCTTGGTCATGGGTATCGGCCTCGCGATGCTCGCCGCGCAGACGGTGATCATCCACATGCTGTTCGTGACGAAGGATTTCGCCGGGTAAGCCTCCGGTCCCTATCTGGCGGTGCTGTTGCGACGACGTCGTGCAGCGCTGGCCTTGAGCACGTCAGAGTTTGCCTGCTCCTGCGCCTGCGCGGCCAGCGTCGAGGCGCGGTTGGCATAGGCGATGGCCTCTTGCTCATTGCTTGCTTGTTTGTCGTGCGCGGCCGCCAGATGCCTTCGGGCCTCCTCGGATCGAGCGAGCGCCTCGGCGCCGATGCGGTCACGGTACTTGGCCACGTAATCGGAGACCTGGCGCACTCTGGAGTCCGCGGTGGACAAAGCCTGCGCCAACGAGTAACCCCGCGCGTCGGTGGCGACCGGGCCCGCATCGGCCGGCGCCCTGCGTCGCCGACGTCGCCGATAGAGGAGCAACAGCGCCAGGAGCACGATCGCGACGACGATGACGATGATCGCCGGCCGCAGCCACATCCGTTGTGCGGGGCTCGCCGATTTGCTCAATCCGTCGGCCGCGGCGAGCGCCGCACCGCTCCAGTCTCTGGCGGCCACCTTCGGGTCGATGTCGTTGCGTTGCAGACTGTTCAACTCGTCGGCGGTAAGGGCTTTCGGCGGCACGGTGAACGTGTACAGCTTGGTGTTGGTGGCTACAGCCAACAGCGCGTCGTGGTCACCCATCCCGCTGGCTTCGCGCGTTCGATCGGCCCAGTTCTCGGGTTTGAACCTGTTGAAGTTGTCGACGTAGACCACCCACAGTTGGATGTGCCGATCGCGGTGGAGCCGGTCGACGGCCGCGCTGACCGCCGCCCGGTCGGATCCCGTCAATGCCCCGGTGCCATCAGTGACGTGATCGGTGAGCTTGGACGGTGGTTGAGCGCCCGCCGGGCTCATCAGCAACAAGGCTGCCGCAAGGATTGTCAGTACTACACCGAACAGGCGAACAATGCGCATGAGGGCAATCTAGTCCGCCGTCAGATCGTCGGATGTGCCACCGCGGCGACCCGTGTCTGGGTCAGGGGGACGGTGTTAGCGTCATCGCGTGACCATCAACGACATCGCACTGACAACCCTCGACGGCAAACC
The DNA here is from genome assembly GCF_059812345.1 of Mycobacterium sp. NGS59. Taxonomy (NCBI): domain Bacteria; kingdom Bacillati; phylum Actinomycetota; class Actinomycetes; order Mycobacteriales; family Mycobacteriaceae; genus Mycobacterium; species Mycobacterium sp. NGS59. The sequence continues at coordinate 66,624 of NZ_JCALCN010000020.1, read as the reverse complement.
GGCCACGTTAGCTGAATTGTCCGGCGGCGCAACGCTTGTGGTGAACGTCGCCTCCAAGTGCGGACTCACTCCGCAGTATGCGGCGTTGGAGAAGTTGGCCAAGGACTATCGCGGGCGGGGGTTGACGGTCGTCGGCGTCCCATGCAACCAGTTCATGGGTCAGGAACCGGGCACCGCCGAAGAGATCCAGACGTTCTGCTCGTCGACCTACGGGGTGACGTTCCCGCTGCTGGAGAAGACCGACGTCAACGGCGACGACCGCCATCCGCTCTACGCCGAACTCACCAAGGCCGCCGACTCCGACGGGAAAGCCGGCGACATCCAGTGGAACTTCGAGAAGTTCCTGGTGGCGCCGGACGGTGAGGTGGTGAATCGGTTTCGGCCACGGACCGAGCCAGACGCGCCGGAGGTCATCAGCGCTATCGAGGCCGTGCTACCCCGGTGACTTCCCTCTATCGGGTAAGCCGCCGGTTGGCACCTGGGCGATCCCGACCGAGGACCCGGGCGCGGCGAAATGGACAACACTCTGTCTGAGCGTCCTCAAAGAGGTTGAGGGTCAGCGCCTTTGACGTCAATCGGGCCAACTGCGCGAGAGTCCTGCGTTCGCTACCGGGACGGGGCTAGGCTCCAAAGGCGGGGTTCGGTGCCGACTCGCAGGTCGATGCGTCACGACCACGCCAGGTGAGGAGGGCACGAGGATGTGCGGGATATTCGCCGCGATGACACGCCGTGGCCTTTCGAGCGATCGGCGGGATGCGGCGCTCAAGCTCTTGGAACATCGCGGTCCGGACGGATACGGCACCTGGACATCGCGGGACGGGCAGTGGACGCTCGGGCACACGCGGTTGTCGATCATCGGTCTGCGCAACGGGACTCAACCCATGACGAGCCCGGATGGTCTCGTGCATGTGGTGGTGAACGGCGAGTTCTACGGGTACCGCGAGATCCGCGAGCGTCTTCGCGCCAGCGGCTATCGCTTCTCCACCGAAAGCGACAGCGAGATCGCGCTGCACCTCTATGCCGAACAGGGCATCCAGGCCGCGACGTCCTTAAGCGGCGAGTTCGCAGTCATCATCGCCGACGAACGGCAACGCGCGATGTATGCGATCCGCGATCGTTTCGGAGTCAAACCGCTCTACTACGCGGCGCTGGGCGGCGACGTGTACTTCGCCTCGGAGATCAAGGCGTTGGTGGCGCTGGGCGTACCGGCCAGGTGGGATCTCGAGGGCGCCACCGGAGGGTTCGGAAGATCGCACGAGAAAACCGAATTCGCCGGGATCAGTACCGTGCCGCCGGGTTGTTACGCGATCGCCCGAGACGGCGATGTTCGCATCTACCCGTACTGGGATTGGGAGATCCTGACGGCTGATCAGATGCGCGCGGACACCCGCAGCGAAGCCGAAATCGTCGGCGACTTTCGTCAAGCCCTGCAGGATGCGGTGCGGCAACGGCTGGTCGCCGACGTGGAGGTCGCTTCGTATCTGAGTGGCGGCATCGATTCCTGTGCCGTGCTGGGACTCGCGCAGCAGGAAACGAGTCGCCCGATTCGCGCGTTCACGCTCACCTTCGAAAACCCGCTCTATGACGAGGCCAGCGTTGCCGAAGCGCAGGCCAAGCGCGTCGGCGCGACGTATCACCCGATACCGATCACCGGACGCGAGATTGCCGAGTCGTTCGCCGATGCGATCTGGCACGCCGAAACGCAGATGTTCAACGGCCACGGGGTTGCCAAATACCTCCTCAGTCGTGCCGTCCGGGCCGCAGGCATCAAGGTGGTGTTCACCGGCGAGGGCGCCGACGAGATGCTCGGCGGGTACCCGTACTACCGGGTCGACGCGCTGAACAACGACGCGACGTTGAGCGCGGATGAGCGACTGGCGTTGCTCGACGAGATGCTGGGCGCCAATGCTGCGACTCGGGCGCTGATGATGCCGGATCAAGTCAGCAGTCCGGAGATGCAGGCCGTGGAGCGAAGGCTCGGCTGGCTACCTGCGACACTCAATGTCGGTGCGGCGCAAACCAATAGCGTGGCGCCGCTGCTACGCGACGACCTCCCGACTTCGGTGCGGGAGTTTCAGCCGCTGATCTCGGCGCTGGATCGTCTACCGATCGCGCAACGCGTCGCCGGTCGTGACCACCTGAACCAGATGCTCTACATCAACGCCAAGACGGTACTGCCGAACTTCATTCTGAATTACCTCGCCGATCGGATGGAGATGGCTCACTCCATCGAAGGCCGCGTGCCGTTCCTGGACCATCGGGTGGCCGAGGCGGCGGCTCGGGTGCCGGTGAACCTGAAAGTCAGAGGCAACCGCGAAAAGCATGTCCTGCGTGAGGCTGCGAAGGACGTGTTGATACCCGAGGTGTATGACCGGCAGAAGCATCCGTTCACCACACCCCCGACGCGCGACCCGAACGACCCGATGCTGGTCTTCTACCGGGACACGTTTGCCTCGCAAGCGGCGAAGGATCAGCCGATCTATGACATGGACCGGGTCTCGACGGCGCTCGACGAACTGCTCGAGTCACCCGACGATCAGCGCATCGCGGTGGAAGGTGGGCTGCAGCGGGTTGCCAGCGTGATCGTGATGCAGGACCTGTTTTCGATGACGTGAGTTGATCTCCCGCAAACGGTCCAGCGCGCCTGGCCTTCCGCGCAGCTATATTGCTAGGTCGGTGATCCTGCTGATCAGGGAGTCGTAGATGGTGTATTCAAGCGGTGCAGGCATCGGTAAGAGGACTTTGCTCGTCACGTCAGTCCTGGTGGGCGTAGCTGTCCTCGCCATCTCCGGGCTGATGGGTTCGGGCTTGCGCGCTCCTGGGACAGCGCTGTGGTCGGCCCAAGCCGACCCTGGGTTCCACCCGCCCGACAACTGCGGGTCCCCGAACGACACCGGTCCCAGACTCGAACTGTGGAGAGCCGTCAAGGACCACGCTCCTCCCCCGGCAAATCCGTCGCCCAACATCTTCGTCAACGAATCATGGGCGCTCAAAGACGGTGGCCAGGGCAAGCACGACCTGCTGGCGATACCGAGGGCTCGCGTGACGGGAGTCGAATGCCCAGAAATCTGGGGGCCCAAGGCATTCAATCTGTGGAAGCCGGCCTGGGATGAGGCGACCAAGCGGTTCCAGGGCGTCGACGTCATGTTGGGAATCAACTCGTTTCACGGTCGCAAGCAAGATCAGCTGCACATTCACCTCACCGGTTTTCAGCATCAGGCCAGAACGCAGCTGAACGGCCTCAAGGGGATCCCGACGGATCTGTCGAAGTGGAACACGAGCATGTTTTCCGTGACGGGCCACGTCTACCGGATCGTGCGGGTCAACGATCTCGACACGAATGTCTTCAAGCTGGTGAAGGAACACATCGCGCAGAACGACATGTTCCAGCAGTCGATAGCCGTTGTCTCTGCTGCGCCCAGCAAGGGCTTCTACATACTTGCCACGCAAGGCAAACCTGACCCCGGAGAGCCGGAGCACAACCCCGAACTGCGCCTGGGCAACGACTGGGGCACCCAAGCGATCGAAGACCTTATCTCGCGGAGTTGACTCAAGCGGCAGGTACCTTCGTGCGGCGAAATACGCGGTGCCGCAGTGGGTCTCAGGCCAGCATTGGGTCGATCGCGGACCGAGGCACCAGCACCTGCGTGGCGTCGGGCAGCAGCGTGCCCTGGTCGAAGAAGAAGATCACCCCGTCGTTGACCACCGCGAAATTCTGGTAATTGGCAGGGTTGTACAGCGCAGTCTGCGCCACCGGTGACGCCGGTGGTGGCGTGCTCGTGACCGGCTGTCCCGGTTGCGGCGACGGCGTGGGCGTCCCGGCCGGAGACGGTGCCTGTTGCTTTGCCAGCTCAGCCTGGACGACGGGCGCTACGACTCGCAGCGGATCATCGACCCGCCACAACGGCGTGTGCTTCTTGTCGTCCGATGCGGCGGTGTAAAGGATTTCCTTGCGATAGGTCTGGTCCCAGTTGAACGACTTGAACGTCGTCTGCGGCTGCGCGCCGACGTTCCGGTACACCTTGAACACCACCGTCTGCGTTCCGCGCGGCGGAATTGCCGAGTTGTACTCCGTGGGCTTGATCCGCAGCTCAGAGGGCTTACTTTGGGTCCCACCCGACTTGGCCGCATTGACAAACGCATCGCGCGTCTGGGAGATGAAATCGGCGATCGGCTGCTGGTCGGGGTAATCCATCGGGATGCTGATGTCGACGCTGTATGCGGGGTCGGAGAGTTGGATCTCGCACGTGCCGCCGGTATTGCTGCCCTTGAGGTCGGCGCAGTAATCCTTCGGCGCCGCCACCGCCACAGCAGACGAACCGAGGATTGCCGCAGCCGTGATGACGGCAACGCTGAACAGACGCATGTGTGAATTCCTCCAAACAACGCGGCATGGCGCCGCGGACGAGAGATTGGCGTGCAGCATCGCTGCGAGGGGCAGACGGAGCTACCGCTTATTCAGGGTAGCCGTTCGAAACGTCTGGGCGAAGTCGCGCCGTATCCATCGGTCATAGGGTTGCGCGGACGTCGTCACCGTCACGGCCCGAGACCGGCGCCCGACTTCCTGGTCGAGGAAGTGAGTTGGTAGCACCTGTTGCACCACAGAAGGTTTCAGAAGGGGCGGGACAGACACCGACCACGTTCAGCCGGCATCAGATGAAAAACGCTGGCGCACAACGCGGTACAACACACTCAGCGACCTGCCAATTGCGCTGCGGCGCCCTCGTGGCGGAGAGGGAGACGAGTGCGCAGGGATCGGTTAGGGTGGGTGGCGGCACCCAGTACTTCCTCGGCAACGCCAGGATCCAAGACCTCATCAACGCCAAGCAGCTGGTCGAGGTATTGCCGAAATTCGGGGTCGAGGGCATCTACCCTCCCGAAGCGAAGCGCCGGAACTGTTGACCGGCGCATCAATCGGCGCGAGGTAGCACCGTCACATGAGCACTTAGACCGACCCGACGAAAGCTCCCGGGCGCCGCACGCAGGCGTTGTAGCATCCAGGCACCGTTCGTGCGCTCGGAGGGAGACTCGGTGGGAGCGGAGGCGGCGGGCGAGGTCTTCGGGCGCTACCGCCTACTCGAGACGCTGCCCTGGGGCGGCACAGGCACGGTCTATCGGGCCTATGACACGACGATGGATCGCGACGTGGCCATCCGGATACTTCCGCCGGAGTCGACGAGTGAGCCCGGGCGGCGCGAGCAGCTCCGAGACGAGGTCGCCACCGCGGCCCGGCTGAACAATCCGCACATCATCCCGGTCCTTGAAGTCGGCGACATCAACGGACGGCTCTACCTGTCGATGCCCATCCTCGACGGCATCAATGCCCAGAGCTTGCTCGGTCGCGACGGACCAATGAGTCCGAGGTCGGCGGTGCGATTGGTCGAGCAAACCGCCGCGGCTTTGGCGGCTCTGCATGATTCCGGGCTGGTTCACGGCGATGTGAAGCCGTCAAACCTGTTCGTAGTCGGTGGCGACATTGTGTTTCTGCTCGATGCCGGGGTGGCCGGTCCTACCCAAGCCGCTGGCGACGGTGCGGTCGAAAGTTGGCCATACCGGGCGCCGGAACGCTTCGGTCCCGGTCCCGCCGAACCCAGCAGCGACACTTACGCACTGACCTGTGTGCTCTACGAGTGCCTGACCGGGCAGCACGCCGTGACAGGCGACAGCCTCGAACAATCCGTCACCGCGCATTCGGAGGGTTCGGCACCCAAGCCCACCGACGTCGACCCCGCAATCCCGACTGGATTTGACGACGTTATTGCCCGTGGCATGGCCAAGAAGCCCGAAGACCGTTATCCCACCGTCCGCGAACTGGCATTCGCGGCCAGAGACGCGCTCGCCTCCCCCGTCGCCGCAGCGGCGGAACCCGCAACCGGAGTGGAGTTCGGCCGCTATCGGCTTTTCGACTTGCTCGGTCAGGGCAGCATGGGCTCGGTATATCGCGCCCACGACACCGTGCTGGACCGCGACGTGGCCGTGAAAGTGCTGCGGCCGGAACTGGCTACCGAGCCCGGCTATGAGGAGCGGTTCCGTCGCGAAGCCTCGGCGGCGGGCCGACTGGCCAGCCCGAACATCATCCCGATCTACGACGCCGGCGAGATAGACGGGCGTCTGTACCTGGTGATGCCGATCATCGACGGCATCGATGTACACACATTGCTTCGCCGCGACGGTCAAATGAGCCCGCTCAAGGCGGTCCGGGTCATCGAGCAGACGGCTGCGGCGCTGGATGCAGCGCACCAGGCGGGGCTCGTGCACCGTGATGTGAAGCCGTCGAACTTGCTGAGCGTCGGCGATGACTTCGTGTACTTGATCGACTTCGGACTCGTGCAGCCCGCAGTTGGGACACGCTTGACCCGCACGAATCTCAATCCAGGGACTCCCGCATATATGGCTCCCGAGCGCTTCAAGCTCGAGACCATCGCCGATGCCCGCGGCGATGTGTACTCCCTGGCCTGCGTGCTCTTCGAATGTCTGACTGGGCGGGCGCCGTTTTCTGGTGGGGGCGTGGAGGGATTGGCCGCCGCTCATCTGTTCAGCGAGCCGCCCTCGCTTCGCAGCCTCGATCCGGCGATACCCGCCGGCTTCGACGAGGTCATCGCTCGCGGGATGGCCAAGGAACTCGATGAGCGCTACCAGACCGCGAACGAACTGGCTGGGGCTGCCCGGGCGGCACTCACCAACGTCTCTGGCAAGACTGAAACCCAGCCGCCCTGGGCCGCGTGGCGCAACCGTCGCCGCGCCCTTGCCGTCGCTGCGGCCGTCTTTGTCGTCGCCGTCGCCGCATTCTTCGGGCTCAAGCAATTTCCGCTGCATTCGAAGGCGCGGGGTCAGATCCAGCTGCCGTTTACCGGTCTCGCCGGACCCGCTGGCATTGCGGTCGATGCGAAGGGCGACGTCTTCGTCGTCGACAGCGGCAACAACCGGGTGCTCGAGGTGGAGGGAGGCTCGACCAGCCAGACCGAGGTACCGATCGCGGGCCTGGACCATCCCGACGACATAGCAGTCAACGAGGCGGGCGACCTGGTGGTCACCGAACCGACACGGCACCGAGTGCTGGAGCTGACGGCAGGGTCGACCAGCCCGGTCATCCTGCCGTTCACCAACCTCGGGGAGCCCACGGGTGTGGCGGTCAGTTCGCGCGATCCGCGCGCCGACCGCGCCGTCCTGGTCACCGACGCGACCAACAATCGGGTGCTGGCCCTGGGTGTGCATTCAAGAAAGCAGACTGAGTTGCCGTTTGCGGGCTTGTCGGGTCCCTCGGCCGTGGCGGTCAGTGGGGACCGCGCCGTCTTCGTCATCGATCGGGAGAACGAGCGGGTGCTGAAACTGCCCCGGACGGCGACGGTCGACACTGTCCTGCCCTACGTGATCGGCCGTCCGGACTGGGTGGCGGTCGGCACCGACGGCAACGTGTACGTGACCGACAGCCACGGCAATCGGGTTCTGAAGCTGGTCAAGGAGTCGAATACGGCAATCACCTTGCCGTTCAACGGCCTTCGCAATCCACAAGGCGTCGCTGTGGATGCCGCCGGGAATGTCTACGTGGCGGATGCCGGCAACAACCGGGTGTTGAAACTGCCGCCGAGCTGATCGCATTTCACCTCGTGATGGCGTCTCCCGCGTTGATCGAATGGGTGCAAACGCACAAAGACGAGCCGTTCGTCACCAGCGTGCTCAGCAGGGTCGAACCGATGCGAACTGCGACTCGTCATGGCATGCCGGGGATCACCGAGCGTGCCCACCATCTACTCGATGGCATCGACACGGCTGCTGGCGGGTTGCCGATCAATCGGCATCCCGACCGCAGCACCAACATCGGCGACGGACGATTAGCGCTGAAAGTTGGCGCCGCACAACGACATCGAATCTGCCGAGCACCGGGCCTTCGCCCTGGCCAGCCCGTCCTTGGAAACGCCTGTACAACAACGGTTTCGGCTATCTCGACGTGCAGAGAGTCAACAACGACGGTCACGTCGCCTGCTCGAACAGGAAAGTGACCTGTTCAAGTGTTCGGTGCCAGCGGCATCGATGAGACGCACCCGAGCAGGCAGGAATCGACGGCATCACAAGGCCGTGCGTCAACGCTGCAGTAGTTCGATACCGAGCCCCTCGACGTCGATTGTGTTCCTGGTGACCAACGCGACGCCAAGGGTCAGCGCGGTGGCGGCGATCATGACGTCCATGGCGCGACCGCGCGGACTCCGGCCCTGGGCTCGTAGGCGTCCGCACAGCAGGCCGTAATGGTGAGCGGTGTTGTCGGTGAAGGCGATGCCACGGCCATAGACGGACTGGATCATGGTTAACCGGTGCTGACGATTCAACCTGGCATTGTCGTCCGGAGCGGCGTGAACGCCGAAGTGAAGCTCCGCATAGCTCACCGAGCTGATCTGGCAGACCAGCCCCGACAAGTCGGCATCAGTTGCTACCAGGATGCTGGTGTCGAGGATGACTCGCTTAAACCCAGGGGTCGTCAACGATGTCTTCTTCGCGGGTCTCACGCAGTTCGGTTTCCCAACCGGCGTCGACAGCCGTTCCGTAGATGCGACCGGCCTGTTCCCCTGTTACCCAGGCTGGCGTTTCGAGTGGCACGATCCGGGCGACGGCGCGGCCGTTGACCAGCACGGTCACCTCCGCGCCATTCTCAACCTCACGCAGGACGGGAGCGGGATTTTGGCGCAGTTCTCGCATCCCTACATTTGTCACAGTGGCAGTGTACCGGCCATGTAGATCATGATCTACATGGCCGGTCCTTTAGTCCCCTCCAACTCCCACGCCCCTGCCGGGTGGGGTGAGGGCGGGCACCGTTTCCTAGTCTTGCCGCCTGTTCGCGCGCCAGGTACGTTCGGGCACCAAGCGGTACCGGCGGTACTGCGTACTCGCACCTTTGGAATGGAGTCCGCGATGCCAGTCAAGAACCATCCCAACAGTGCTCCGGGCATGCCGATGCTTTTCCCGGCGTGGGTCGACAGGTTGCAGATGAAATATATGAACCCGGTAGCGCGGCGGGTGGCGCGTTTCATGCCGACGTTCGCCATCATCACCCACCATGGACGCAAGTCGGGCAACCCGTACGAGACTGTTGTCCAGGCTTATCGCAGAAAGAACGTGCTGGCGATTCTCTTAGGTCATGGCCAAACCGATTGGGTCAAAAATGTTGTGGCCGCTGGCGAAGCCGACGTGCTGCGTTCGGAAAAGGTCCTACATATCACTCATGTGTGTGTTGTGCCCGCAGGCGGCTCCGCCGATGGATTGCCGTTAGTCGCCCGACTTGGTAGCCGTCGAATGGGCGTACTTGTAGGAGAAATCGCCGAAGGGTGCGCCTAGCAACGCAACCGGATGACATTGTTAGCCACAGCCCCGGCGACCGGGTCACTGGTTGCCAGTGCTGCTGCACTCGCACACGAGTCAGCCGGGCACCCTGGGGGCGGTGGTGTTGGCCACTTTGTACCGCTTATCGTGCCACTTGAATGCGTAAGACTTGCGTAGATCTGAGGCAATTTGGCCGCTCAAACCTGAGCCCAGCAAACGTTAAAAACGTCTTTACCTGCACAAACGCTTGGTGGGGCGGGTGGGGCTCGAACCCACGACCAACGGATTATGAGTCCCTGGTCCGCCCCCTGGCAACCTCTGCTGAGTCCACAAAACCACCTGCAGCGGCTCCAATCCCCTAAATTTCCAGGCCTTCTGTCGGCCTAGCAGCGGCTGCTTGCACATCGCAGCAAATCAGCAGGTTGAGCAACTCATGTGGACGTGGTGCGGACGCCGTAGGTGTCGAAGAGTTCGAGGACTTCATGCAGGATTCTTCCATGACTCGCCCTGTTGATTACAACTGGACACAAGGGAATACATGAGTACACGCTTGCACCGGATGTCCCCAGATTGTAATTTGGAGATACATACTCCAAGGAGGCTTCCATGGGTGAGGAATCTGCAGCGGTACCCCCCGTCGCTGAACCTGTCGCCAACGCCGAGATTGCACCCGACATGTTCACAGTCTCTGTGAAGGGCACCGGTGTTGAACTGACGCGGAATGTGGACCAGACCACGGCACTACAAGTGATCGCTACTGTTCTCGGCGGCGGAACGGCACCCGGTCAAACATATCTTCCATCAGCTCCACGTGTGCCTCATCTGGTAACGCACCAGCATCGGCCTGCTGATGGCGGCGGAGGCACTGGCATTGACCCAGAAGTTACCGTCGGAGAGTACATCGATGAGTGCGAAGCGAAACGAAATCCGGAGAAAATTACAGCGATTGGCCACTACCTGCAGGTGAGGCTGGGCCAAGGTTCATTCACCCGTGAAGAAGTCAAGAGCCAATTCCGCCCCGCAGGCGAAGCAGTACCTGGCAACTACTCTCGCGACTTCGGAGACGCAATCACCCAGCGATGGATCGCCGAGGATTCGGCGGCAAAGGGTCAGTACTACGTCACCAATACGGGCAAAGCCGCGATTGCTGAGAGGTTTGCGGAGAAGTTTAGCAAACCAATTCGCCGCGCCCCGTCGCGACGTAAGAAGGCAACCGCGAAGTCAGACAGCGAAGATTCGAACGCAGTCGGTGAGAACAACTTTCAGGTATTGGACGGCGAGTGACTAAGCCGCACAGCAAGTCTGTTGCTGTACGATTCCAGCTGCTGACTGCAGCAGATCAAGCGTTAGCGCTGGCACGTATTGTCGAGGCACGAAGCACTGGCGGATTCGTGCGGCCTCGAGATGTGGCCGCGATGTTCGAAAACCTTGGATTGCCCGCACCGTCCAAGATCGGCAACATGTATGCCGCTCTATCCAAAGCAGGATTCATCACGAAGGCGGGTGGTGCAGGATTGTGGCGCATCACCCCGCTTGGGCGACATCAATCGAATAGCGTTGTCACCGAATCCGAACTCCATGAGCTGCTGGCTGAAACGCAAAGCTACGGCGGCGCACTGCTCGGTGCGGTAATGCACACTCTTGTGCCACCCACCCTCGCGCCTCCGGCGATTCTGGCGCCAGTCACCAAATTCACCGAGACCTACCCGTTTGACCTCAATGTTTTCGGCATGACACGTTTCCCAGACGACTCTGGGGGCGATCCTGTCGAACATGCGTTAGCAGCTGCCCGCTCCGAAATTGAGGAACATGGCCTGAACTTCCACCTGGCTTCTGACCGTGCCATGTCCGATGACCTTTGGACGAACGTGGCTGCGCACATGTGGGCAAGTCGCTACGGGATTGCCATTTTCGAGGACAGACGTAGCCGTGGACTAAATTACAATCTGACGATTGAAGTCGGTAGCATGGTCATGACTGGACGCAGATGCTTACTGCTAAAGGACATCTCGATTAAATCAATGCCGACCGACCTGGTCGGGATGATTTATAAGCCGGTAGACCTCGACGATCCTGCGACTGTGACAAACGCTGTGAACGAGTGGACTACAAACGATCTCAACCTGCCGAAGGCGTAACAGCATGCGTTTGTGCCCGATCAAACTTTAAGACAGTAGGGACTTATGGAGGGTCTCCAGCCGCCGGATCCGCTTGACGTTGCGCTTCAGCACCTCGATCAAGACGCACCAATATCCGAGCGCATGGAACTTATTTGGAGTCACTACGAGAACGCAACAAGAGATCGAATCAGCAGACCACCAAGTGATTCCGAGCAGCAGAAGGTACACGAATGGTTTATGACTCTGAGACGACAGGGCAACGACGGGCCCATGTTCTGGACCACACGGTATCGGCGCCGCCTGGAAGCGTCACTCTCTATGCTCGAAAAGGCTGCTGGTGTCGTGCAGCTTGCGTGCCCCGCATGCACTCCCCTGTTCGGACGGCACCAACGTCCGATTCCGGTTCAACCGTGGTCAGCTCAGGTTTCAAACGAAGAGAACCAACGAATGAAACATCTCGTTCGGAAATACCTAAGTAATCGTGAGCTTTTCGGACCTCCACACGCCGGCCCGCTCTGTGTGAGTGTCGTTAGTGTTGTACCGCAGCGACGCAAAATCATTGATGCCGACAACATCGTCAAGGGTCTGCTCGACAGTCTAGCCGGTTCAATTTACGAGAACGATCGCGACATCCAATGCCTAACGAGCCGCATCCTGCGAAGTGTCAACGACAGCGGCCACTATGTACTGACGATTACACAGGTTGCGCCTTGGGAAGCTGACGTGATCTGGCCCAGTAATCCCGCTCAGCAAATTTTCGCTTGAATACCTATGTCGTGCCGGTCTTCTGATGCAGTTTTACGGCGCCCTGTCTGACTCTGCTAAGGGACGTGTGGGGCGACTAGCACGTCCGGCCACCACGGTGGGTCCAGCTGGCTTGTAATCAAAATGCCAGTGGGTGTCGCGGCTACGCCAGCATAGAGGCACTCCGCGGTAACTGCGCTAGGGCTGTCGTCCGTCCACGTGCTGCAACGCAGGAGAATAGGTTTTGCTGGCCGCCGTACTCACTTCCGCTACCCCGTGGCAACGCTTCCGCCTGCGGTTATGCTGTCGAGCTGCGTGGGTATGGGTCGTATGTCAGTTTGCTAGCGACATCTGGGAGAGACAGTGAAGATCGTCAATAACTCTCGGGCGCGGGCGTTGATGGCTGTGTTCGCACTTGCCGCAACTGTTGGGTTGGCCACAGTGCCGACTGCCGGTGCCGAGACAATCGAAGAAATGGTTAACAACTCGTTCGCCCTGGAAAGCCCGTTCTGGAAGTACCTTTACAACAATGGTTTCGGCTATCTCGATGCGCAGCGAGTCAATAATGACGGCCACATCGCCTGCTCGAACAGGAAAGCAGGTGTCACCTCCTCCCAAGTCGTTTCTTTGCTCCAGACACGCGGCTACACCGCTCTTGAAGCCCAGGGCATTGTCTCGGCGGAGGAAGCCGCCAGTCATTCTCAGGCTTCACCTGTCTGCTGAAACCGTTGCCGAATATGGACGCGGTGTGGACACCGTGGCTGGTGGCGGCCACAGTGCCCAGCGCTGGACAGCCTCCCGCAGACCGTCTAGCTACACTTGGTGGGGCGGGTGGGGCTCGAACCCACGACCAACGGATTATGAGTCCGCGGCTCTAACCGACTGAGCTACCGCCCCCAGGCGCTAACGACCACGACACTAGCGCGGCCTCACCCACGAGACGCAGGCCGTCAGCCTTCGACGGGCGTGAGCCGAAACACCCGGATCTCGCGCGGCGCGGCCTTGGCGCGATACGCGTCGTAGCCGGCGTAGAAGTCGACCGCCGTCTCCCACGCCTTAGCGCGTTCGTCTCCAGTGAGCAGTTCGGCGCGGTACTTACGCGGCGGACCCTTGTACTCGACGGTGCACTCGGGATTGGCTTTCAGGTTGGCGCTCCACCCGGGATGCTTCGGCCCGCCATAGTTCGACCCGATCGCCAGCAAGGTACCCGAATCCTCAATCAGGACAAGAGGAGTCGCGCGCGGCTGCCCGGTCTTCGCGCCGGTCGAGGTGACCAGACCGGCCCTGTCCACACCCGCCGAACTGAAGCGGCCGTTGGTTCGAGGGATCAGCACCTTGTCGATATGCGGTGCCACATGGAGCGCAAGCTGATAGCCGACCGGGCTCATCGCGATCCGCTCCCCCACGGCCTCGCCGAACCGCAACCGTCGACCACGAACTTCGCTATACCGCCGAAACGCCACGGTAAGACCGTACCCGCCGGGCCGATTAGTACACGTACACGACGGCGCCGTTGCCGCCGTTGCAGACCACGAGGGCGCCGGTCGCAGCACAGGTCATCGTGTAGCGCTGGCCGGTCACCGGACTGAGAGCCTCGACCTGGCGTGGCGTCACGCTGGCCGGGCCGCCGGCGCCGTAGGCCTGGCGTACCTGTTCAGCGAACGGGCAGGTGGTGTCGGAGGATCCGACCGCCGAGTGCGCGAGACCACCCGACGGGCCGGACGTCGGCGTGCAGGCCTGCGCATTGGGCGGCAAGGAGACGGGCGTCGTGGCGGAGGTGGTCGTCGTCCCGTCGTCCAGAGTCCACGTGCCACAACCCTGGGTCCGGAACCCGGCGTCGGTCGGCGCGATCCTCACGGTCTGCGGCAGAATCCCGGCCCCGTTGACGATGATGTCGGCGGTATCACCTCCGAAGCCCCGCAGGCGCTCCCAGTAGCACGACTCACCACCCGGCGAGCGGTACGTGCCGGGCTGCAGATCGACACCCAGGCGGAAGGTGCCGTCGCCCGGGAGGGTGCGACCGGCGGGCCGGGTGGTCGTCGTGGTCGACGAGGACGTCGTCGTCCCCGATGACGGAGGCGGGATCGAGACCGTCGTGCCGGGGTAGATGGGCTCCAAGTGGGACGTCGCGGTATCGTGCGGCGCCACCGCCGGTCGAGCTGACTTCCCACCGCCCCCGGAACAACCGCTCACCAGGCAAGACACCATCAGAACTGCGACCGCGCTGCATGCGACTTTCATCAGTCGCCGTCAGCCGAACACCGTCTGGCCGTCGGCGTCGATCAGATACCGTTCGGTCCCGGATTCCACCCGCGCCGCATCGGCGCCCAGCGACACCGCGATCTTGTTGCTGGCATTGCGCATGATGTCGAAGGTGAGTTCGACGGCTTCTGCCTCGGAAAATCGTGAGCGCACCTCGGCGGCATCGTCGACGGCGAGGTGCGCAGGGGTCCAAATTAACGCATCCGTATAGCGCAGCGCTGCTTTAGCGCGGTCATCCAGCGACCTGGACGCCTCGAAGTGCGAAATCTCGTCGTACAGCGCTTCCGAACCGCCCGCGTCCAGGGCGTTGCCTTCCCGCAGCGACTTGCACAGCCGGCAGTTGTGGGCGGACGCGACGCGCAGCCGGACCAACTCGGAGGTGACCGGGTCCAGGGCGCGCATCCGGGCGACGGCGGGGGCGAAGACAGCGAACATCTCACCGGCCGGGTCGGTCGAGTCGTCCCAGGCGATCGGGCCGTTCACCCAGCCCAGGTACTCCGATCCGACATCCAACGCTTCCAACCCAGCCCGCACCCGTGGCACGAAGTCGGCGATGAATATTCCCACCACAATCCGAAAGGTGCTGTCCCGCAAGTATTTGAACAGCAGAGAACGTTGCTCGACGCTGATCCTGGAGACGTCGGTGCTGAACTGCTCGGCGAACTCGGCGACGGCGCCCCCCGTCGAGCATTCCGGTTCGGTGATCTCCTCCTCGACGGGCAGCTTCGGCAGGGACAGCGTCTGCGCACACACGTGACGCACCAGGCTGGTAAGCGGCCCATCCGACAACGCCACCAACCGCGTCAGCCGATCGTCGACAGCGGGAGCAGACACCCTTTCCACGCTAGAGCGCGCGGGTAACCAGGGCAATTCCGCTATTGCGCCTGGCTGACCGAGGACATGTGGAAATCGGGGATCCGCAATGACGGCATAGCGGCGCGCGTCGCCCAGTCACCCCATTCGCGTGGCAGCGTCTTCTCGCTGATGCCGGCCTCGGTCGCGCGCCGCAGCAGATCCAGCGGGCTCTCGTTGAACCGGAAATTGTTGACCGCCCCGGTGACCTCGCCGTCCTCGATCAGGTACACCCCATCCCGCGTCAGACCCGTCAGCAGCAACGTCGTCGGGTCGACTTCGCGGATGTACCACAGCGTGCTCAGCAACAACCCGCGCTCGGTGGACGCGATCATGTCCGCCAGGTCCGCCGACCCTCCGGTCATGACGAGGTTGTCGCAGGCAACCGCGACCGGGGCATCGAACCGGGCGGCCGTGGCGCGCGGGTAGGCGAGTGCGTTGATCACGCCGTCGCGGATCCAGTCGACCTGCCCGATCTCCATGCCGTTGTCGAACACCGACATCGTCTCGCTGGAACTGCTGGCGGCGACGAACGGCGTGCACGCCAGGCCCGGTGCCATCGGGTCGGAGAACAGGGTCAGCGGCAAGTTTGTGAGCCGCTCCCCCACGCGGGTGCCGCCGCCGGGCGCCGACAACGCGGTGCGGCCCTCCTGGGCGCCGCGGCCGGCCATCGTCCAGGCGAGGTAGATCATCATGTCGGCCACCGTTGAGGGCGGCATGATGGTCTCGTAGCGCCCGGCGGGCAACTCGACGAACCGCGACGACCAATCCAGCCGGGTCGACAAGTCGTCGAGCAGCGAATCCATCGGCACGTCAATGAAATCGGGTGTTCCGACGCCCGCCCACGCGCTGGCGTCGCCGCGTTTGGCGTTGACCTCGATCGCCCCGGTGGGCAGCGTGTAGCGCCGCCGGAGTCCCGTCGACGACGCCAGGAACGTCGTCGAAAGACTGTGGTGCGCATAGCCGTACAACGTGTCACGGCCACGGAACACCTTGCTCAACGGGCCGGCGATCCCGGTGAACACCCCGACCCCGGTCCCGGGCACCGGCGCATCCCAGTCGGCGGGCTCCCCGGTGTCGGCCAGCAGCGGTGCGGCGTCCCCGGCCTCCGGCGCCGAACGCGCGGCGTCCTGAGACGACACCACCAGACCAGGCAGCACCGACGGGTCGGACTCGCCGGAGACCACCGCGCCGACGTGGGCGCTGTCGCCTTGTCGCACAATCGAAATCACGGTCACACTGCGGGTAACCGTGACGCCGTTGGTGGTCATCGAGTTGTTCGCCCAACGCAGCGTCGCCTCGACCTTGTCGGTCACCAGCACCATGGTCTCGTCGGCGCGGCCGCTCTTGGCCGCCTCGTCCAGAACGATGTTGACGACGTGCTGAGGCGTGATCATCGGCCGCCCTCGGTCCGGGTGTTGAGCACGTTGATGCCACGGAACAGTGCCGACGGGCAACCGTGGCTGACCGCGGCGATCTGACCGGGCTGGGCCTTGCCGCAATTGAGTGCACCGCCCAACCGCCAGGTCGACGGACCACCCACCGCTTCCATCGCATTCCAGAAGTCGGTGGTGGTGGCCTGATACGCGACGTCGCGCAACTGCCCGTACACCTCTCCGTCCCGAATCCGGAAGAAGCGTTGGCCCGTGAACTGAAAGTTGTAGCGCTGCATGTCAATAGACCAAGACTTGTCGCCGACGATGTAGATGCCGTCGTCGACCCGCGAGATCAAGTCCTGGGTGCTGACGTCCTCGGGCCCCGGTTGCAGTGACACATTCGCCATCCGCTGGATCGGGACGTGGTGCGCCGAGTCGGCGTAGGAGCATCCGTTGGAACGCGACTCGCCCAGCCGGGGCGCGAAAACACGATCCAGCTGATACCCGACGAACATCCCGTCGCGCACCAGATCCCAGGACTGGGCGGCCACCCCTTCGTCGTCGTAACCCACTGTGGCCAAACCGTATTCGACGGTGCGGTCGGCGGTCACGTTCATCACTGCGGATCCGTAGCGCATGCTGCCGAGTTTGTCCGGGGTCGCGAACGAGGTACCGGCGTAGGCGGCTTCGTAGCCGATCGCCCGGTCGTATTCGGTTGCGTGCCCGATGGATTCGTGGATCGTCAGCCACAGGTTGGTGGGGTCGATCACCAGGTCCGTGGCACCGGGCACCACCGAGGGCGCACGCACTTTCTCGTAGAGCAGGTCGGGGAGCTCGGCGAGTTCGGCGGACCAGTTCCACACGTCGTCGCCGGCGACGGCTTCCCAACCGCGAGCCGTCGGCGGCGCCAGCGTGCGCATGGAGTCGAAGCTGCCCGCCTTGGCGTCAATGCTCACCGCCTCCAACGACGGCTGCAGCCGCACCCGCTGCTGGGTGATCGAGGATCCGAACGTGTCGGCGTAGAAGGTCTGTTCTTTCACGGCGGTCAAGCCGGCCGACACGTGGTCGACCCCGTCGGCGTCCAGCAGTCGCCCGGAATAGTCCTGCAGCACCCCGATCTTTTCCGTCGCCGGGACCCCGAACGGGTCGATCTGATAGTCCGATGCCCAGCTGGCGTCGGCATACACCGGCTCGGGCGCCAACCGGACCTGCTCGGTGTTCAGCGCCGCCAGCACGGTCGCCACCTGCACCGCGTGGCGCGCTGTCCGGGCCGCGACGTCGGGTGCCAATTCGGAATGCGACGCGAATCCCCAGGTGCCGGCCACGATCACCCGCACCGCCAGACCGACCTCGCGGCTGAGCACCGAGGTCTCCAGTTCGCCGTCGCGCAGCTGGATGATCTCGGTGCTGAGCCGGTGGATCCGCAGATCTGCATAGCTGGCCCCGGCCGCTCTGGCCGCCGACAGGGCGGCGTCCGCCAACTCGTGGCGCGGCAGGTCCAGGAAGTCGGCATCGATCCCCCGGTTCGGTGTCACGGGTCCACCGTAACGACCGGCTTTAATACATTCATGCCCGACGCGCCACGCCGCTCCACCGCGCTGGCGTATGCCCTGCTTGCGCCAAGTCTGTTCGGCGTGGTGGCCTTCCTGTTGCTGCCGATCCTGGTCGTGGTCTGGTTGAGTTTGTACCGGTGGGATCTGCTGGGGCCGTTGCACTACGTGGGCTTCGCCAACTGGCGCTCGGTCCTGCGCGACGGTGACTTCGGCGATTCGCTGGTGGTGACCGCCATCTTCGTGGCGATCGTGGTCCCGGCGCAGACGGTGCTGGGTCTGTTGGCGGCGATGATGCTGGCCCCACGGCTTCCCGGCACCGGGTTGTTCCGAACTCTCTATGTGCTGCCGTGGATTTGCGCGCCGCTGGCGATCGCGGTGATGTGGCGCTGGATCCTGGCCCCCACCGACGGCGCGGTCAGCACCCTGTTGGGCCGGCGCATCGAATGGTTGACCAACCCTGACCTGGCGCTGCCGATGGTGTCGTCGGTCGTCATCTGGACCAATGTCGGCTACGTCTCGCTGTCCTTCCTGGCCGGACTGCTGGCGATCCCCGAGGACGTTCACAACGCCGCCCGGACCGACGGCGCCAACGCCTGGCAGCGGTTCTGGCGCATCACCCTGCCGATGCTGCGGCCCACCACGTTCTTCGTTTTGGTCACCGGAATCGTCAGCACCGCACAGGTTTTCGACACTGTCTACGCCTTGACCGGTGGCGGGCCGGAGGGCAGCACCGATTTGGTCGCTCACCAGATCTACGCCGAGGCGTTCGGCGCGGCGGCGATCGGGCGCGCCGCGGTGATGGCGGTGGTGTTGTTCGTGATCTTGGTCGGTGTCACCTTCGTCCAGCACCTGTACTTCCGTAGGCGGATCACCTATGACCTCGCGTAATGCGCTGATCTATGTGGGCCTGGTGACCGGTGCACTGATCACGTTGGCGCCGTTCATCCTTGGCCTGCTGACGTCGTTCACCTCGGCACACCAGTTCGCGACGGGCTCGCCGCTGCAGTGGCCGCACCCGCCGACGCTGGCCAACTACACCGATCTGGTCGGCACCGGTTTCGGCCGGGCGGCCGCGGTGACCGCGTTGATGACGGCGGTGATCCTGCTGGGGCAGTTGACTTTCTCGGTCCTGGCCGCGTACGCGTTCGCCCGGTTGCACTTTCCCGGCCGCGACGGCTTGTTCTGGGTCTACATCGCGACGTTGATGGTGCCGGGGACCGTGACGGTGGTGCCGCTGTATCTGATGATGGCTCAGTTGGGTCTGCGGAATACGTTCTGGGCGTTGGTGATTCCCTTCATGTTCGGATCGCCGTATGCGATCTTCCTGCTGCGCGAGCATTTTCGCCTCATTCCCGACGACCTGGTCAACGCCGCACACCTCGACGGGGCCAATACATTGGATGTGCTCGTGCACGTGATCCTGCCGTCCAGCAAGCCGGTACTGGCCGCGCTGACGATGATCACCGTCGTCTCGCAGTGGAACAACTTCATGTGGCCGCTGGTGATCACCAGTGGGCGCAAGTGGCGGGTGCTGACGGTGGCCACCGCTGACCTGCAGTCCCGGTACAACTCGCAATGGACATTGGTGATGGCGGCGACGACGGTGGCGATCGTGCCGCTGATCGTGCTGTTCGTGGCCTTTCAGCGGCACATCGTCTCGTCAATCCTGGTCTCGGGGCTCAAATGAATCGTCCCCGCTTCTCGACGTTGTTCGCGGGTGCTTTCGCTCTGGTTGCCGTGTTGTTGTTGACGACGGCGGTCCTGATGGGCCGGTCCAGCGAGAACGGCAAGATCGTGGTGACCGTGCGACTGTGGGCCGAACCCATCGCGCGGGCCTATCGGGAGTCGTTCGAGGCTTTCAACCGTACGCATCCCGACATCGAAGTGCGCACCAACATGGTGGCGTTCTCGAATTATTTCGACACTTTGCGCACCGATGTGGCGGGAGGCAGCGCCGACGACATCTTCTGGCTGTCCAACGCCTACCTCGACGCGTACGCCGACAGCGGTCGGCTGATGAGGATCGACAACCCCGACGCCGACTGGGAACACACCGTGGTGGCCCAGTTCACGCACAACGGATCGCTATGGGCGGTACCGCAATTGACCGATGCCGGGATCGCGGTGTTCTATAACGCCGACCTGCTGGCCGCTGCCGGCGTCGACCCCGCCGAACTGGACACGCTGCGGTGGAGCCCGGGCTCCGACGACACCCTGCGGCCGCTGCTGGCCAGGCTCACCATCGACGCCGACGGACATCGCGCCGACGCAATGGGTTTCGAGTTTCGCCGGGTCCGTCAGTGGGGGTACAACGCCGCCAACGACCCGCAGGCCATCTACCTCAACTACATCGGGTCAGCGGGTGGGGTGTTCCAGCGCGGCAACGAGTTCGCGTTCGACAATCCCGAGGCGCTACAAGCGTTTCGCTACCTCGTCGGCCTGATCAACGACGACCACGTCGCACCGCCAGCGTCCGACACCAACGACAACGGCGACTTCTCCCTCAACCAGTTCCTGGCCGGCAAGATGGCGCTCTTCCAGTCCGGCACCTACACTCTGGCGGCGGTGTCCCGCGATGCCACCTTCCGGTGGGGCATCGCGATGATGCCCGCGGGTCCCCGAGGACGCGTCAGTGTGACCAACGGCATTGCCGCAGCGGGTAATTCGGCTACGAGACATCCCAATGCGGTGCGTGAGGTGTTGGCCTGGATGGGAAGTCGCGAAGGTAACTCCTATCTGGGGCGCGAAGGTGCGGCCATCCCTGCCGTCGTGTCGGCCCAACCCGGCTATTTCGCCCACTGGAAAGCCAGGAACGTCGATGTCACGCCGTTCTTCTCGGTTCTCGACGGCCCTCATATCCCGGCCCCCGGCGGCGCCGGATTCGCCGCCGGAAACGAGGCGCTGCAACCCTACTTCGACGAGATGTTCCTGGGCAGAGGCGATATCGCGGTGACGTTGCGGCAAGCTCAGGATGCCGCGAACGCCGCCGCGCGCCGCTGATCTCGCTGACCGGCTAGCGTGACGCTCGACGCCTAAAGCGGGCCCGGCCCGGACGCACAACCGTGTGCTACGGCGACGCTCCCTGCGCCTCCGCCGCATTGAGCGCACTGTGATGCCGTCCCCACGCGAAGTAGTAGATCAACGCCGCGGCGATCCAGCCGCCGAACGCCAACCACGTGTACCAGTGCAAACTGAGCAGGATGTACCCGCACGCCAACATCGAAAGCACCGGCGTGACAGGGTAACCGGGCATCCGGAACCCGCGCGGCAGATCAGGTTCGCGCACCCGCAGGATGATCACCCCCGCCGAAACCACGATGAAGGCGGTCAACGTCCCGATTGACACCATGTCGGCCAGCTTGTCCAGCGGTACGAACGCGGCCAACGCCGACGCTACGACCGCGACCATCACCGTGTTGTTCACCGGAGTCCTAGTGCGCGGGTTCACCCTCGCGAACCACGCGGGCAGCAAACCGTCACGACCCATGGCGAACAGGATGCGGGTCATCCCGTACAGCGTGACCAGCGTGACCGTAAAAATCGAAATGACCGCGCCCGCAGCCAGAATCGTGCCCGCCCACGTACCGCGCGTGACGCTGTCGAGGATGGTGGCCAGCCCGGCGTTCTCCTGCTTTGCGAAGTTCTGCCACGGCTGGGTGCCGAGCGCAGCGACGGCGACGAGTACGTACACGCCGGTGACAACGAACAACGCCGACAGCAACGCGCGCGGCATCGTCTTCTGTGGGTCCTTGACCTCGTCGCCGGCGGTGGAGACCGCATCCAAACCGATGTAGGAGAAGAAGATGGTGCCCGCCGCCGAGCCGATGCCCGCGACCCCGAAAGGCGCGAAATCCTTGAGATTGCCGTCGTCGAAAGCGGTGAACGCGATGACGACGAACATGCCCAGCACGCCCAGCTTGACCAACACCATGACGGTGTTGACTTTCGCCGATTCGCTGGCGCCGCGGATCAGCAGCAGCGCGCACATGACGATGAGGATGACCGCCGGCAGGTTCACCCAACCGTGCGAGACGCCGTCGGGCAGCTTGTCCCACGGCGCCGCCGAGAGCGCATGCGGCAACGAGAATCCGAACAGATTGTGCAGCAGCTTGTTCAGATAGCCGCTCCACCCCACCGCCACCGCGGCCGTCGCGACCCCGTATTCCAGCAGCAGACACGCCGCCACGACCATCGCCATCACCTCGCCCAGCGTGGTGTACGCGTAGGAATACGACGACCCGGAAACCGGCACGGCCGAAGCCAATTCGGCATAGCAGATGGCGGCCAGGCCGGCGGCGAGTCCGGCGATGAGGAATGAAACGATCACGCCGGGACCGGCCTCGGGCACAGCCTGGGACAGCACGAAGAAGATCCCCGTGCCGATCGTCGACCCGACGCCGAACAGGGTGAGCTGAAAAGTCCCGAAGCTGCGCTTGAGGCCGGATGAAGCACCCTCCGCGACCGGGGCACCACCCACCGGACGCCGGCGCAGCATCTGCTCTTTGATACTGATCGAAGTATCCGGCAACTGCCCTCCCGTCGGTAGCTCCGCTGATTATGAGCCACCCGCAGCACGGCGACAGTTGCGCCCCGGGCCTCAGGCGACGGTGAGGATTGTCTCGATCACCACTCCCGCGGCTCCAACCACGGCGGTGATCGCCAATGTCATCCAGTCGGCGAGTTTCGGCCTGCGCGGGTTGGCGGAGAGCTGCCCGGTGCCGCCGCGGGCGGTGATCGCGTCGCCCATCTCGTCGGCGCGTCGCAGCGTCACCGTGATGGCAGCCGCCAGCAGATCGATCACTTCCATCCTGCGTTGCTGGCGCTTTTCCTTGCGGCTCTTCGGGGTCGGTTTCGGGCGCAACCGTCGTGCAGCGTAGAGGAC
The DNA here is from genome assembly GCF_059812345.1 of Mycobacterium sp. NGS59. Lineage (NCBI taxonomy): Bacteria > Bacillati > Actinomycetota > Actinomycetes > Mycobacteriales > Mycobacteriaceae > Mycobacterium > Mycobacterium sp. NGS59. Next base: position 43,523 of record NZ_JCALCN010000020.1, on the reverse strand, counting down.
CTGGAATTCGTCGATCAGCATCGGGAAGGCGCGCAGCGCGAGCGCCAAAGCCACCGCCCACTCGTCGACCGGCATCCGCAGCAACCGCAGCGGCCGTCCCAAAGTCGCTACGGCAGGACCGATTTCGGCGACGTTGGTGGTATAGGACACCAACCCGCCCAATGCCAGCAAGATCAACGTCAAGGTGGTGATGCGCAGGAAGTTCAAGAACCCGCCGAGTCCTATCTCGACGCCGGCAAACGGGACCACCGGATCGCCACCGGCCAGTGCGGCGGTAATACCGCCGAGCGCCAACACAATCCACAACCAGCGAGGTATCGACGGCAGCGCACCGCGCGGAATGCGCGCAATCCGAATCGCGGCCAGCACCAGCGCCGCCATGAGCCCGATCATCGTCCAGCCCGGGTAGAACGCGAGCAGCACCGAGATGCTGAAGACGGCGACCAGCTTGGTGCCCGCCCAGAGGTCGTGGATGGGTGATCCGCCGGGTATCGGCACCAGTAGTACGACGGGACGGCCGGGCTTGCGCTTGTCTTGCCGCGACGCGGCGGACGTCACCGTCACGACACACCTCCCGGTCCCTGCAACGCCGGGGAGGTCGACGCTGGCGCGGAGTCCAGGACACCGTCCCGCAGATGCAGGACACGCGGGCACAGGGTCTCCATGCCCGCGACGTCATGGGATATCACCACCACCGTCAGGCCGCGCTCGCGGCGCAGATCCTCCAGCAAACGCACCAGGCCCTGCTGACTGGCGGTGTCCAGCCCGGCCAGCGGCTCGTCGAGGATCAGCGCCTTGGGCGAGCACGCGAGGAGTCCGGCCAGCACCACCCGCCGCATCTGGCCGCCGCTGAGCTGGTCGATGCTGCGTTTGGCCAGCGCCGGGTCCAGCCCCACGACGCCGAGCGCCGCCACCACCCGGTCCTCGTCCTTGTGTGAAAACCCGGCCGCCGAAGCCACTTCCAGGTCGACGCGGTTACGCATCAGCTGCAACCGGGCCGCCTGGAAGGACAGCGCCACCGCCCCGACCTGCTCGTGGGTGGGCCGCCCGTCCAGCAGGCAGGCGCCGCTGGTGGGTTGGGTGAGTCCGGCCATGATCCACGCCAGTGTCGACTTGCCCGAACCGTTGCCGCCGTGGATCAGCACGCCATCGCCCTGCTCCACCACGAAAGTGACGTCGCGCAGTGCGGTCTTGGCCCATGGGGTCCCGATGCCGTATTCGTGACCGACGCCCGCCAGTTCGAGCGCCGGTGCGTGCCGGGCTTCGCTCAGGTTCGCCTCCGCGGGCGGCGCTGCGGTGGCCTGACCCATGCCGGTGTTGTCCGGCGAATCGCTGAGTTTGACTGTGCGGTCGGCAGATTCGGCCTCGTTGCTGTAATGCGTGATGTGCACCAGGGCGGTCCGGTGTCGTTTCGTCAGACCGGACAGCACGCTCAGCAGCCCCTCTTTGCCCTGTTGATCGACCATCGTGGTGACCTCGTCGGCGATCAGCATCGCGGGCTCGCGGGCCAGCGCGGCCGCCAGCGCGAGTCGTTGCAGTTCACCGCCGGACAGGCTGCCGGTGTCGCGTTCGGCCAGTTCGGCCAGGCCCACCTCGCCCAGCAACTTCTCGACATCGGTCTCGGTGCCTGGCGGCAGCCCCCAGACCACGTCGTCGGCGACGCGGGTGCCCAACACCTGGCTCTCCGGATGCTGCAGGACGATCGCGGTGCCGCCGAGTTTGCCCAGGCCCACCGCACCCGGGCGATGCACGGTGCCCGACGTCGGCTCCCGCCCGGCCAGGATCAGCATCAGGGTGGTCTTGCCGGAGCCGTTCGCCCCGGTGATGGCGACGTGTTCACCTTCCCGGAGCTCCATGCTGATCTCGCGCAGCGCGTCCTGGGCGGCACCGGGGTAGCGGAAACGCACGTCCTCCAACCGCACCGGAACCGGCCCGACGGGCGCATCGTCGGCGTCACCGGCGGGGGCGTCGAGTTTGTGCACGTCGGGGATGCCCCGCATGCGCTCCAGCAGCCGCGACAACGCCCACCAACCGACCAGGGACACGACCATGATCCCGGCGGTGACGATGCCGAGCAGGACCAACTGCCAGTAGCGCAACGAGAACTCGAACGCGAACTTCAGCCAGAACCCCACGCTCTCCAAATGGATGCGGCTCAGAAACGACGCGAGCCCCTCCACGTTGGCGGTGATGGCATCGCGCATCAAGTGCCGCAGCCGGGTCAAGGCCATCAGCAGCCCGACGTTGCCGGCGCCGAATATCAGGCCGGCGATCAGCGACGAGACCACCACGGTGAGCGTGCCGCGGTTCTTGCGTTTGATGATGCCGGTCAGCCCGCCGATGTAGGCGCTCTGGATGACCGCACCCAGCCCGCCGCTGCCGGCGATCAGGAATGCGATGACGGATGCGGCGACCGTCGCGGTCAGCAGCACCCGCAGCCGGTAGCGGTAGGCGAGCAGCCCGGTGGGCACGGTGCCCAGCAGGGACAGTCCCGCGGCAAACGGCACGGCGACAGAAATGATCGCGGTCACCGCGCATAGCGCCGCCATGACCGATGCCTGCGCCAATTCGCTGGGGCGCAGGGGGCCACCCCGTTGTTGCGAAGGCGGCGGGTCGGGCGGTGTCACTTGTCCGATTCTGCCAGGCACGGCAGCTAAGCCGGTGCAGCACATAGGGGTAACCCGGGGTGGTGCTCGCATAGCAAAGCTATGCAACGATGAGCGCATGTCTTCGTCCGTCACGGCAGATGACGCAGAGGTCCCGCACGGTCTGGGGGCGGACCTGCTGGCCGTGGTTGCGCGGTTGAATCGGTTGGCCACTCAGCGCATCCAGATGCCGCTGCCCGCGGCGCAGGCTCGGCTACTGGCCACCATCGATGCTCAGGGCGAGGCCCGCATCGGCGACCTGGCCGCCGTCGACCACTGTTCTCAGCCGACGATGACCACGCAGGTGCGGCGACTCGAGGAGGCCGGGCTGGTGTCGCGCACCGTCGATCCCGGCGATGCCCGCGCGGTCCGCATCCGCATCACCCCCGCGGGGCTGCACATGCTCAACGCGGTGCGCCGAGACCGGGCCGCCGCCATCGAACCGCAACTGTCCCGGCTGGAACCGGCCGAGCGTCAGGTGCTGGCCGACGCCGTCGACGTGTTGCGACGTCTGTTGCAGAACGCCGCGACCGCACCGGGCCGCAACACACTCTGATCCGGCCCATACGCCGACACTGCAGGTGGATACACCGCGTCCGTGGGTAGACACTTGACGCAGGGCACTACACGGTGCCCTGGTCCGCGCTTCTGGGACCGATCGGCAATCGAGAATGAAAGGTGCCGGCCATACCCGATGCCTCCCCGTTGACCGTCTGGGTCGGATCGTCACGGTACTTCTTCACCCCGGGCCGCGACGTAATCGTGGGCCACGGCGGGCACTGCGACATCCGACTGGACCGTCCCGGCCTTGCCGCCCCTGACGATGCGGCGCAACCGGTCCCCGATCTGGTGCTGCGGTTCGCCGGCACCCATTGGCTCGCCGTCGACCAGAGTCAGCACGGCCTTTTCCTCGACGGAACCCGGATGTCGACGGTGGACATCCGTGACGGCCAGACGATCGCGATCGGCGACCCTGAGCACGGGCCGCGACTGACCTTCCAGGTCTCCGCCGCCGACGACGCGCCCCCGTCCGACACCGATCCGCTCGGGGTGCCGCGCCCCGAACGACTGCCCGACCCCGAACCCACCACCGGTCTGATCCCGGTGCAACCGCACCTCTCGGGAGAGCCGGAGACCGCGCGCATTCCGGCGCTGCCCGACGAGCCGGCCACGCCTCCCGTCCCGACCGCCGAGCCGCCCGCAGTGCCCGACGAGCCAGCCGCGCCTCCCGTCCCGACCGCCGAGCCTCACGCTAGCGTGACGCTCGACGCCGACGGCCACGCTGGCGTGACGCTCGGTGACGTCACCCAGCAGCCGGGGGACGAAGACCCAGAGACCAGCCGCATCCCCGTCGAGCCGGCCACCGCCGGCATCCCGCTCGCCGAGCCTCACGCTAGCGTGACGCTCGACGCCGACAGCCACGCTGGCGTGACGCTCGGTGACGTCACCCAGCAGCCAGGGGACGAAGACCCGGAGACCAGCCGCATCCCCGTCGAGCCGGCCACCGCGGCCATCCCGGCGGCGCCCCTCGACTTCTTCCCCGGACAACACTCCCCGACCGAGCGACCCACCAAACCCTTTCGCTACATCGCAACGGAGTCTCCGCCCGTAGCGGCACCGCTCCCCACTCCGGCGGAGGAAGCCGCCCGGGCCAAAGGACGCGGCCTGATCGAGCGGATGACCGAGGCGACGCGGAAACTCCTCCCGCAGGACGATGGCGAACCCACCCCGCAGACAAGTCGGCTGCCGCTGCTGCAGGCCGGTGCGCGCACGCTCGGGGTGGCGGCCTACCAGCTGGGAGTCGAGGATCTGTTGGCGGACGTGTCGTTCACGACGCGCCCCGGTGCACTGATCGCGGTCGTCGGCCCGTCGGCAGCCCGCAATTTCGCGTTGACCGGTGCGCTCGCCGGTATCCGGACCCTGAGCTCCGGCATCCTCACGGTGGACGGCCATGACGTGCACGCCGAACCCGAGGCCATGCGGTCCCGGATCGGCGTGGTGCCACGGGACAACCGGGTGCACGCAAATCTCACCGTGGAGCGCGCGCTGGGCTACGCGGCAGAGCTGCGGCTGCCGGCGACGACCGCCGACGAGGATCACTCCCGGGTCGTCGACCAGATACTCGACGAGCTCGAGTTGACCCCGCATCGCACGACCAAGGTGTCCAAGTTGCCGCCCGAACTGCGTCGCTGCGCGTCGCTGGCGATCGAACTGGTCACCCGGCCGTCCATGCTGGTGGTCGACGAGCCGGGCGCGGGCTTGGACCCGTCGCAGGAGAAACACGTGATGGGGTTGCTGCGCCGTCAGGCCGACCTCGGGTGTGTCGTGGTGATGGCGGTGACGTCGGCCAACTCGTTGACCTACCTGAATCTGTGCGACCAGGTGCTGGTGCTCACCCCCGACGGCCGGTTGGCGTTCGCCGGACCGCCGTCGCACATCGACTCAGCCCTGGGCACCACCGACTGGTTCGAGATCTTCGCTCGGGTGTCGAACGACCCGCACGGCACCCACCAGGCATTCCTGCGCCGACAACAGGCGACGGCCGCCCCCGCACCGCCCTCGGTCGCCCTCCCCGAACGGACCCCGCCCGCACCCGGCCTCGGCGGACAGTTCTGGCTGGCGGTGCGACGCCAGGCCCGCAGCGTGCTGGCCAGTCCCGTCCAGTTGCTGTTCCTGGTGCTGCTGCCGGTCGCGTTGGGCGGGTTGACGCTGCTGATTCCCGGTGATTCCGGGCTGGGCCGACCGGCGCCGTCGTCGGGCAACACCCACGAAGCCATCGCGATACTTGCCGCGCTGAACTTCGCCGCGGTGCTGATGGGCACCTCGGCAACCATCCGCGCGCTGGTCACCGAGCGGCGGATCTTCCGGCGTGAGCAGCAACTCGGGTTGTCGGCGTCGGCCTATCTGCTTGCCAAGATCGTCTTCTTCGGCCTCGTCGCGGCCGCACAGGCAGCGATCCTGACCACCATCGTGATCGTCGGCAAAGGCGGGCCCGGGCGCGGTGCGGTCCTGTTGGGCAGCGCGGAATTCGAGCTGTATGTCAGTGTGGCCGCGACGGCCGTCGTCTCGGCGATTGTCGGACTGGCGCTGTCCTCGTTCGGCAGATCCTCGGGTGAGGTGCTGCCGCTGGTCATCCCGGTGCTGCTGGCTTCCTTGCTGTTCGCCGGGGGCTTGGTGTCGTTGGTGGGCACCTGGGGCTACGACCAGGTGTCCTGGTTCGTCCCGGCCCAGTGGGGATTTGCGGCCGCGGCCTCCACCGTCGATCTGCGCCGGGTGGACAAGCTTGCCGAGCAGAACGCGGTGTGGGCGCACTACTCGGGGTGGTGGGTGTTCGACATGCTCATGCTTGCGGTCCTGGGCGTGTTGTGGGCCGGGCTGGTCAGATACCGATTGCGCGTTCCCGCGACATCGCGTGCAGCACGAACTGGGTGACCTGGCTGGCGGCGAAATTGCGGGTCCAGGTAGCGTCACCAATCCCGTTGTCCGACAACGATAGACCGAAGGTGTAGAACCGAGCTGGTGCTCTCTAGCGGTGCGTCGGATTGGCCCGGGTCAGGACGACGTGGCCGTCGAACGGGCTGCGGAGGTCTCAGACGTAGCGCCGGACGCGACTGCAGTAGTCGTCGAATTCCCGGCCGTAGTGCCGGCGCAGAAACTCCTCTTCCCGCAACACCTGTCGATGGAACAACCAGGTGCCGGCGGCCAGGTAGAACAGCGGCACCCAGTTGGGGAACACCAACAGCTGACCGATCAGGAACAAGAAGAATCCGACGTAGATCGGGTTGCGGCTGACCGCGAAGATGCCGGTGGTGACCAGGCGCCCGGGCTCGTCGACGTCGATGCCCACCCGGAAGCTTCGGCCGAAGGAGACCAGGCTGCCGACCAGAATCGCGATGGCGCACGCGCACAACCCCACCCCGATCCAGGCCACGACGGTGGAGTTGAAGAACCGCTGCGTGCTGATCAGCGGCCAGCCGAAGGCCGCGGCGAACACCGTGTAGAAGTAGAACAGCGCCACCGGCGGGATCGCGAAGTCGCTGTTGTCGAGGTTTCCGAAATGCAGTGCCTGGATGCCGTTTTTCTTCAGGACCCAGAGGCGGCCGGCCACCGTGCCGAGCAGCAGCATCACCATCAGTGCGGCCAGGTATTGCGGCATCGCTGTTCTCTCCATCGCCGGGCTGAAACCATGATTCCACGACACTGACGTGTCGGAGTGGAACGACTTGTTTCGGCCGCACCGGCGACGGGCTACGGTCGGGGCATGGCGTCAGAGAAAAAGACCACGGCCGAATATCTGCGGGACGCGCTGGACGGGCGCTGGCGTGACGTGAGAAACCAGACTCGAGCCCAGCTCAGCGGCGAGGCGTTCCGTCCGCACTACACACCCAACACGGTCATCGCGCGCGCGAAAGTGGCCGAACAGATGCAGATCCTGGCGACCGCGGGCATCTCGGATGAAGGGTTCCGCAAAGAGCACGGTGGCACCGGGGACGTCGGGGCGGCCATCACCATGATCGAGATGCTGGCCATGTCGGATTTGTCCCTGATGGTGAAGGCTGGGGTGCAGTGGGGCCTGTTCGGTGGTGCCGTGGAGAACCTGGGCACCGAGCGCCACGGCGCATACATCGAGGACATCATCAGCCTGGACCTGCTGGGGTGTTTTGCGATGACCGAGACCGGACACGGCAGCGATGTCCAGTCGCTGGAGACGACGGCGACCTACGACGCGGAGACCGAAGAGTTCGTCGTCCACTCCGAGACCCCGACGGCACGGAAGGACTACATCGGCGGCGCGGCCGAGACCGCCCGAATGGCAGCGGTTTTCGCGCAGTTGATCACCCACGAGAACGGTGAGCCGGTCAACCACGGGGTGCACTGCGTGCTGGTGCCGATTCGCGACGAGGACGGTAACGACCTGCCGGGCGTGACCACGTCGGACTGCCACTACAAGGGCGGGCTGCCGGGAGTCGACAACGGTCGCATCATGTTCGATCAGGTCCGGGTTCCGCGGGTCAATCTGCTGAACAAGTACGGTGACGTCGCCCCTGACGGCACCTACAGTTCGCCGATCGACAACCCCAACCGCCGGTTCTTCACCATGATCGGCACTTTGATCCGCGGGCGGGTGACGGTGGGTGGCAGCGCGGGTGCGGCAGCGCGGGTGGCCTTGGACATCGCCACGCGATATGCGTTGCAGCGCAAGCAGTTCACCTCCCCGGACGACGACCAGGAAGTGCTGATCATGGACTACCTGGTGCATCAGCGCCGGCTGCTTCCACTGATCGCGCGGTCCTACGCACTGCAGTTCGCGCAGAACGAACTGGTATCGAAATGCCACGACCTGCAGACCTCCGATGTGGTGGACGCCGAGGAGCAGCGGGAGCTGGAAGCGCGGGCGGCGGGGCTCAAAGCCGCCAACACCTGGCATGCGTCGCACGCCATCCAGGAGGCCAGGGAGGCTTGCGGCGGTGCGGGATACATGGCGGAGAACAGGCTGATCGCGCTGCGTGCCGACACCGACGTGTTCACCACATTCGAAGGCGACAACCACGTGCTGACACAGCTGGTGGCCAAGGAGCTGCTGACCGCCTACGCCGACGACGTCAAGAGCATGAGTCCGGTGGAGTGGGTTTTCTTCGCCGCCAACACCGTTGGCGACCGGGTGATGAAACGCACTGCGGCCGAAGCGATCATGCAGCGCATCGTCGATGCCCGCCAGGACAGCGAGGAGGAGGGCAGCCTGTTCAACCGGGGCACCCAGGTGTCGATGTTCGAAGACCGCGAGGAATACATGCTGTCGTCGGTCGCGCGTCGATTGCAGGGCAAATCCAGAGAGATGTCGGCGTTCGACGCGTTCAATGCGGTGCAGGATCACGTGCTGCACGCCGCGCAGGCGCACATCGACCGGATCGTGCTGGAAGCGTTCGTCGCCGGCATCGACGCGTGTCCGGACGAAGAGGCGCGGGAGTTGCTCGACGTGATCTGCGACCTTTATGCGCTGTCGGTGATCGAGGACGACAAAGCCTGGTTCATCGAGCACCGATACCTCTCGACCGAGCGGGCCAAGGCCGTGACGCGCGGCATCAACGACCGCTGCCGGGTGCTGCGCCCGCACGCCAGGGCACTGGTGGACGGATTCGGCATCCCGGAACCGTTGCGCTACGCCGAGATGCTGCATCCGGAGAATCTGTCCGACTGAGCCATCCACGGCAGTCAACTGCCGCAGGGTGATTGCTACTGGTGCGGAATCGAGCCCAGTGCCTGCAGTCGGCCGTCCGGGCCGATCTGGAACTTCACCGTGCCGCTTCCGCTGGGACAGCATTCCTCGTCCTTGCCGACGCGCCAACGGTATTGGACGGTCACGGTGTCATCGGCGGGTGGCTGCACGGTGATGTAAGGCTTCGGATTCGGTGTAGGCGAGCCGAGCGGCTTGTTGCGGTCGAAGAACAGCAGCTGCTGCGGAGTGGACTCGCTCGCGATGGTGGGAATGATCTGTACCCAGTGCAGCCGGCATTTACGGGTATGACCACGGCCGATTTCCACCCAGGTGGAGCCGGGTACTTCGACCGGAACCGCGGCGATGGCCCGGCGCACCGTGTCGGCGGTCGGGCCGTCCGACTCTTTGCAGTTGTCCGGCTTCGCGGCCGGGCGCGGCGGAGCCTTTTCCGCGCACCCGGCAGCCGCCAAGCCCACAATCAGAAGAATCGTGCCGAACCGATGACGCACGTCGCGAGCTTAGCGAAGGGGCTCGGTGACGTCGGCCACCCTCGGGTATCCGTTGCTGGACAACGCCTGTGAATGTCCGTCAGGTTTGGTCAAAACCGCAGCTGTCAGGCCTAAATGGGCCCGGTCGTAGGTAGCTTTGACACGGGTCAAGGGTGGTTTATGAGGGCATGGGTTATCACCCGGTTTCCGGCAACGCACTGGTGAAGGCGAGGTGCTGCGAGCAGACCGTAAAACGGATGAAACCTCGAGCCCTCTGCCCCGAAACATCCTTGACGCACGATTCAGCAGACCACTGCGACACAGTCAGGAAGGACGTCGGGCGTGGCGAGGAGGCCCGAGGCGGCTGCAAACAACCAGGACGTGCAAACCCTGTGCGCCTATTGCGGTGTCGGCTGCGGAGTGGTGTTGCAGATCACAACCGATCCCGAAAGCGGCCGACGTCACATCACCAATTCGACTGGGCGCAAGGATCATCCGGCGAACTTCGGCCGGCTGTGCACCAAAGGCGCAACCACCGTGGACTTGCTGGCCGCGTCGGGTCGCGCCGAGACGGCCTACTCGAGGACCGACCGAGGCCAGCCGCTGGGTTCGGTGGACACCGACACCGCCATCGCCGCGGCCGCCGAACGGCTACGGGCCATCGTCGACGAACACGGCCCGGATGCCGTCGCCCTGTATGTGTCGGGTCAGATGTCGCTGGAGGCCCAGTATCTGGCGAACAAGCTGGCCAAGGGCTTCATCGGTACCAACCAGATCGAATCGAACTCGCGACTGTGCATGGCCGGTGCCAGTTCGGGCTACAAACTTTCCCTGGGCGCCGACGGACCCCCCGGCTCCTACCAGGACTTCGAGCACGCCGACGTGTTCTTCGTCATCGGCGCCAATATGGCCGACTGCCATCCGATCCTGTTCTTGCGCATGATGGAACGGGTCAAAGCGGGCGCGAAACTGATCGTCGTCGACCCGCGCCGCACCGCCACCGCAGCCAAGGCCGATCTCTTCCTGCAGATCTCCCCGGGTACGGATCTGGCGCTGCTCAACGGACTGCTGCAGCTGATCGTCGAAAATGGGCACACGGACGCCGAATTCATCTCCGAGTTCACCACCGGCTGGGCAGCCATGCCGGACTTCCTGCAGCAATTCGATGCGCAAACGGTCAGTGAGATCACCGGCATCCCGGTCGACGACCTTCGCACCGCGGCCCGCTGGATCGGCGAAGCCGGCAACTGGATGAGCTGTTGGACGATGGGCCTCAACCAGAGCACCCACGGCACCTGGAACACCAACGCGCTCTGTAATCTGCACCTGGCAACCGGTGCGATCTGCAGGCCGGGCAGCGGCCCCTTTTCCCTGACCGGGCAACCGAACGCCATGGGCGGCCGCGAAATGGGCTACATGGGGCCGGGATTGCCGGGCCAACGCTCGATCACCTGCGCCGAGGACCGCGCCTTCACCGAGGAGCAATGGGGCATCCCGCGCGGGTCGCTGCGCTCCGACGTCAGCGACGGAGTGATCGACATGTTCGCCCGGATGGCCGACGGCCGGATCAAGGCGTGCTGGATCATCTGCACCAACCCCGTTGCCACCGTGGCGAATCGCAAGACGGTGCTGGCCGGTCTGGAGCGAGCCGAACTGGTGATCACCCAGGACGCGTTCCTGGAGACCGAGACCAATGAATACGCCGACGTGTTGCTGCCGGCGACGTTGTGGACCGAGTCCGACGGTGTGATGGTCAACTCCGAGCGCAACCTGAGCCTGTTCCAGGCGGCCGTCGACGCGCCGGGACAGGCGCTGCCGGACTGGCAGATCATCGCCCGGATCGCCTGCGCGATGGGCTTTTCCGAGCACTTCTCCTACACCTGCGCCGAGGAAGTGTTCGAGGAGATCAAACGGTTCTGGAACCCCAAGACAGGCTACGACATTCGCGGCGTCAGCTACGAACGGCTGCGCCGGTCCCCGGTGCAGTGGCCGTGCCCACCGGACAGCACCACCGACCGCAACCCCATCCGGTACCTCAACGACGGTGCCAGCCAACGACAATTCATCCGCGAAGACGGTCAACGGCCCCGACTGGCCTTCCCGACCCCGGACGGCCGGGCAGTGTTCTATGCCCGTCCGCATCTGCTGCCCGACGAGATGCCGGATGCCGACTATCCGTTGTTGCTCAACACCGGACGACTGGCGCACCAATGGCACACCATGACCAAGACGGGCAAGGTCGCCAAACTCAACAAGCTCAACCCCGGGCCATTCGTCGAAGTCCACCCCGAAGACGCTGCCCGCCTGCAGATCTGCGACGGCGACCGGGTCGAGGTCGCGTCTCGCCGCGGCCGCGCGGTGTTGCCGGCCACGGTCACCGATCGCGTGCTGCCCGGCAATTGCTTCGCGCCGTTTCACTGGAACGACGTCTTCGGCGAGTACCTCGCGATCAACGCGGTCACCAACGACGCCGTCGACCCGGTATCGCGCCAACCCGAATACAAGGTCTGCGCCGTCACCTTGACCAAGGTCGCCCCGGCACGGGAACCCGCGGGCGGCCAGCCCGGTCGGTCGGTTCAGGCGAGCCTCGCCCAGATCGACGCGATCGCTGAATTCCTCGGGGTGGCAAGCGAACCCATCCCCGAGTTCGACGAGTGCGGGCGCGCCTATCTGGCCGGGTTGTTTGCCGGCATGCGGGTGCACGCGGGCCACTCGACGACCTCGGTACCGACGTTGCCGGCCACCGCCCCGTTCGACGTTCGCACCAGGATGTGGCTGGACGGTGTGCTGGCCGGGATGTCGACTGGTGACCCCGCTGCCTCGCCGAGTCCCGAGGCGGTACCGGACCGTGCGCCCGTCGTGGTGTTGTGGGCATCCCAGACCGGTAACGCCGAGGAGCTCGCCGCCGTCGTCACCGAGGGGTTGCGCGCAGGCGGAATACCGGCGGCGCTGCAGGCTATGGACGAATTTCCGGTCGCCGACCTGCCCGGCGCAGGTGAGCTGCTGCTGATCACCAGCACCACTGGCGACGGCGACCCGCCGGACAACGGCGCCGGGCTGTGGTGGGCGCTGAACACCGAAGACGCACCACGTCTGGCGGGCGTCCGGTACGCCGTGCTGGCGCTCGGAGACTCCAACTACGACGACTTCTGCGGTTACGGGCGCAAGCTCGACAATCGGCTCGCCGAGCTCGGCGCGACCCGTATCACCGACCGTGTCGACTGCGAACCGGACTACGACGACACCGCCGCGCGTTGGCTGGACGACATCGTGAAAGCACTCGATAGCCACCCGGCCAAACCGGTTAACCCCCTACCGGTTGTCCCCACCCGCGAGCCCGAGAAGTACTCGAAGCAGCGGCCGCTGGTGACCGACCTCATCCGCAACACCACCTTGAGCCGGCCGAAGTCAGCAAAAGACGTGCGGCAGTTGGTCTTTCACGTTCCGCACGGAAGCGTCAGCTACGAGGCTGGTGACGCGCTGGGGGTGTGGCCGCACAACAACGACGAGTTCGTCGACGAATGGCTGACCGCCACCGGTCTGGACGGCCACACCGAGGTGCAGGTCGACGGCCACGGCTCGATGTCGTTGCGCGCCGCCCTCACCGATCGCTTCGAGATCGCCCACCTCAGTCGGGCGATGCTGCAATTCGTCGGCGAGCGCACCGTCGACGCGGACGTCGCCGGTCGACTCGCTGAGTTGCTGAAGCCGGAAAGCCGGGCCGCGCTTGCGGATTGGTCATGGGGACGTCAGTCGGTCGATCTGCTCGCGCAAGCACCCGTCAGCGCGTCCGCCGACGAGTGGCTCAGTGTGCTCAAACCGCTGCAGCCACGGCTGTACTCGATCTCGTCGAGCCCCAAGGAGCACCCGGGTGAGGTGCACCTGACGGTCTCGCCGGTGCGCTACAACTTCCGGGGGGTGCCGCGGCGCGGAGTGTGCTCAACGTACCTCGCCGACCGCTCCCCCAACGACCAGATCGCGGTGTTCGTGCGGACGGCGAAGAACTTCAGGCCACCGACCGACCCGCAGACCCCGATGATCATGGTCGGCCCCGGGACCGGTATCGCGCCGTTTCGCGGCTTTCTGCAGGAACGACGCGCGCTCGGCCACACCGGTCCCAACTGGCTGTTCTTCGGCGAGCAGCACGCCGCCACCGATTTCTATTACCGCGACGAGATCCGGGCGATGCACGCCGACGGCCTGCTCAGAGAGTTGGACCTGGCGTTCTCCCGCGACCAGCAGGAAAAGGTCTACGTACAGCACCTGATGCGCCAACGGGGCGCGCAGCTGTGGCGATGGTTACAAGACGGAGCCCAACTGTACGTGTGCGGCAATGCCGATCCGATGGCCAAGGACGTTGACCAGGCGATCTGCGACATCGCGGCACAGCACGGGAACCTCGGCAGCGACGAGGCCCGTGCCTACGTGCGCTCCCTGAGCGCCGACAAGCGGTACCACCGCGACGTGTATTAATGCCGACAATTGGGTAGATCCGTAATTTGACGGAAACGTCACGCACCAGTTGCCGAAACATCGGAGTCGCACCATTCACCCTAGAGATTCGCGCACTCAAGGGAGGGTCGTTCGCGTGGCTCGCAAGCCTGATGGTCCCGATGATGGTGCCGAAACCACCGCCTGTCCCCTGCACTGCAGGTCGCGTAACGGTGGCCGAAACGGCAGTGCACCCGCTGACCAGGTGGATTGGGCCGGATTTCCGGTGAACCTGGATCTGGCGTTCTCGCAGAACCAGCGGGACAAGGTCTTCAAGCAACACCAGATGCTCAGGCGCGGGACGCTGCTGCGGCGTTCCTCTCCCGAGGTCACCCGACTGTGCGTTTGCGACGTCACCGAGCCGAATCCGGACGCGGACCGGTCGGTGTCCAACCGCTAGCGAATCAGGCGGCGGGCGGGTCCTGCGATGGGTCATTCCCCTCGTCGACCGGCAGGCCCGCATCCTCCCAGTCGCCGAACCCGCCGACGAGGTCCGCGACGTCGCCGAAGCCCGACGTCTGCAAAAGACTGGCGGCGATCATGGAGCGGGTACCGCTCGCGCAGTAGGTGACCACCGGAGCCGCCCTGTCCAACCGGTCCAACGAGTCGGGCAGCGCCGGCAGCGGAATGTGGTGCGAACCCGGAATCTTGCCGTCGTCCAACTCGGCTTTGCCGCGCACATCGACGATCTGCAGGTTGGGTCTCGAGTTACGCAGCCGCTCGAGATCAGCTGCGCTGTAACGCTTAGTGGTTTCGATCAGCTCGGGCCGGTCGTCGGAGACCGAGGCGAGGTCGTCCAATTGCCCGATCACCCGATCCAGACCCACCCGCGCGAGCCGAAGCCGGGATTCACCGGCCTTGTCCGGATCTCCCACCAAGACGATGTCCCGGTCGATTTCCAGTGCCCCACCGGCCCATTCGGCGAAGCGCCCCTGGAGGCTGACGTTGATCGCGCCGCGCAGGTGACCGGCGGCGAAATCGGCTGGGTCGCGGCCGTCCAGCGGCGTCACGCCGGCGGCGATGTGCTTCTCCACGATTTCGATACCCAAAAGGCTGGGCGGGCCGTCGTTCAACAGAGGACGCTGTTCGCGATTGCGATGTGAGTCGTACTCGAAGTAGCGCGGTTGGGTGGCCTGGTCGGAGGTCAGGGACGCGACGAAGTCGTCGACGTTGTCGATCTTGGCTGCGTAGTTCGTCTCCCGCTGCTCGCCGATGGTGGAGTGGGTTTCGCTGGACAACTGCTTGCCGCAGGTCGAGCCGGCCCCGTGAGCGGGAAACACGCGGGTGGCGTCCGGCAATTTCAGCAGCTTGCCGTGCAGCGTCTCGTAGAGGGTGCGGGCCAGGTCCTCGGCTGAAATGCCTTCGTCGGCAAGCAGATCCGGGCGTCCGACATCGCCGACGAACAGCGCGTCCCCGGTGCATACCCCGTAGGGCACCTCGTCGTCGGGATGTTCGTAGACGACTACCGAGATCGACTCTGGGGTGTGACCCGGCGTCGCCAATATCTCAAAGGTGACTTCTCCCAGCGAGATTCGCTGACCGTGGTGCAGTGGTTCGACCGGAAACTCGACCTCGGCGTCCTTGCCGTAAGAAATCACCGCGCCGGTGGCCGCCGCCAGTTCCAAGTGTCCGCTGAGGAAGTCGGCATGGATGTGAGTTTCGATGACGCGTTCGATCGTCATGCCGTGTTGGGCTGCTTCTTCGAGATACTCGGCGATATCCCGGCGGGGGTCGACGACGACGGCGCGGCCCGAACTCTCGTCTCCGATGAAGTACGAAGCCTGCGACAGACATTCCAGATAGTGCTGGGTGAAGATCATCGACTCTTCCTCTCGGCCCGAGGCAGATTTAGCGTAGGGTTCCCCCGATCTGCGCTGGGGTAACCCTGGGCGAGAACGAGCACGCCTGGTTCAGGCTGCACGGCGTGCTTGCGCAGGTGACAACGTCTTTCGAAGGCCCACCGCCGGTGGCCGACTCGAATCATGCTGAATTTAACCGTCTAATCAGCGTCGCTGCTCTGGCTGCCCGTAGAGGGCAACCACCACGCTGCGGTCCAGGCTGTTGTTCGACCACACCCCCATCGCGGTGTTGGCGCAGTCCCGCATGATCGTCAGGTAGTCCGGGTTATCGAACCACTGCTGGAACACTTCGAGGCTGCTGATGGCCAGCGCAGGGTTGATCGCCACGGTCTCGGCGACCCTGCCGCGGAAGCCCGCGGCGTCGGCTCGGGATTGCGGAGTCGACCCGTCGGATCCGGTGTCGTCGTTGATGTTTCGGTGCGCGATCATGTCGTCGGCATGCCACTGGGCGGCCAGGTACAGCGAGTTGTTCGGTACGACATCATTGACGCAACCCGCTTGATGCTGCACGGTGTAGACCCCGGAGATGACGCTGTCGTTGAGCCTCTTGTTGTCGGCTCGAGCCGGAGCTACTCCCCCGAGTGGTATGAGGATCACGATCGCGGCGGGTGCGCCGACGCGGAACCAGCGTTTCATCGAAGTCCTCACACCGGATCGAAGTGGGACACCAGCCATCGTCCGCTGACCTTGTCCAAGACCACCCGGATCACGGGCTGGGTGTCCGTCGGGGTTCCGCCGTCTCCGATGGTGACTGTCTGGTTGACGAACAACAGGACCACGGCATGGTCGGCGGTGGCGGACACCGACGCCGCCGAGTTGACTTTCGCGACCGCCGAAATGCGCTTGTCTTTCGCGCCGGGGATGACGACCTGGCGGGTCAACGCCGTGTAGGCGTCCTTGAAGTCGCCGGTCAGGCGTTCCCGGGCCGCGCCGAGATCCTTGTCGGCCGAGTCGGGGGTGTAGGACAACAGCGCGACCGCATCCTCACCGGCGACCCGAACCGACTCCGTTCGGGCCCGCGCCGCCTCGTCACCGGAGAAGGCCACCCACTTGAAGTAGCCGGCGGTCAACGCCAGCACCAACGCGAGTCCGGGCAACACACCGAAGGCGAGCACCCGCGTCCAGGCAATCGGGGTCTGATGCCGCTCTTTCGGATCGGGATCCGCGGACTCGTCGTCCGGGGCTTCGCCGGCCTCGTCGCCGGTGGGTTCCGATGTCGCCTCGTCGCCGGTGGGTTCCGATGTCGTCTCGTCGTCGGTGGTCGCCTCGGAATCCGCTGGTGTCACGGCGGATTCGGTCGTCTCGTCCGCGTCGACGGGCGTTGCGCTCAGTGTCGTCATGGCACGAACACCACGTTGGACATCTTGGCGTCGTCGCCGACCGCGCGGACCTCGATCCGCATGCGCCACTCCCGCGGTGCCTCTTCGCCGGCCGCGGTCCGTGACTTCACGGCGACCGCGACCAGCACCTGAGCCGAGTCGCCGCGCTCAGCTTCCACGCCGGCGTCGGTCACCGTGCCTTCAGATTTCGATTGGGCCACCTTGACCAGTTCGATGAAGGGCTTGGCGCGGCGTTCGAAATCGTCGCGGAACGTGCCGGTGGCCAGGTCCAGGATTCGCTGCACGTCGGCATCGATCTCGGTGTAGTCGAGCGTGGTCAGGTTCACCGCGCCCTGGCGGGCGGTCCGGACGAACAGCTCGCGCTGAGCCTGCGCTTGGTGCTGCTGATAGGCGCGGTAGCCGAGCCAGCCGGTCAATCCGGCCAGCGCCGCCACGACGACACCGGCGGCTACCAGTGCCCGTCCGAGCTGGGAAAGCCGCGCAAAAGGATTGCGACGGCGCGGGATTGGCCGCTTTGCGACTGGATCCTCGTGCTCGTCGACACCGTCGGGTTCTTCGACGTCGGTGATTTCAAGTTGTTCGGTCATATTGCTCCTTGCTCACGGCAGGTCCGGGTGTGCCTAGGATGTCGGCACCAGCAGCGCCTGCCAGTTCTTGGCACGTGGGTGCGCCAAATCGGCTTCGGTGTAGCGGTGTCCGTCGGGACCCACGTAGTCGCCGGAGGCCGGGTCGTAGGTCGCCACCGCGATCGGCGCGGGTGCCGACGGTGGTGGCGCGGTGCCCCGCGGCGGTGGAAGCCGCGGGTCTTGCCCCGGCGGGTATTGCGGTACGCCCTGCCCACTGGTGGTTGCGTTCGGGTCGCCCTTCCAGTTGTAGCCGTCGTTGAGCGGGACGTACTCTTCGTCGCTTTCGCACAGCTCGACGGTCGGCGCACGTTTCCACGGCTTGGTCTCACACGGAATGTTGCGCGCGCCACGAACATTGAGCTCGGAGTCCTGCGGCAGTCGGCAATACAGTTCCGCGGCCGGGCGGTCCGGGGCGTCCACGCTGGCCGGCGAGCGCCGCTGGGTGGGCGGCAGGAAGCCGGTGGTGCAGGGCGGCGGCAGGTTCATGTTGAGGTTGAAGTCCAGATAGAAGCCCTTGTAGTCCTGTTTGGTGCCGACGTTCGGCACCAGGGACCCCGCCATGACCGCGATGCCCTGGGGCAACAGGACCAGGATCTGTTCGATGTCGTGGCGGTAGACGTAGGCGATGTCACCCAGGCTCACCAGGTTGGCGAACAGCACCGGCACGGCGGGCGCGACCCGGTCGAACATCGCTCGGCCCTCTTCCAAACCGGAACTGCCCTGCGTCAACAGATCTCGCAGCGCCGCGTCCTGCGCCTGGAACTGCGCGGTGATCGCTGCGGTCCGATGAGCCCAGGTGGCGATCGCGTCCGATGTCTGCACCTGGGAGTTCAGCACCGGCGGGGCCTGGTCGATCAGCGCCGACAACGGCTCCACGGTTCGGCCTCCGGCGATAGCCAAAACCGTTGACCCGTCCACGATTCGGGACAGCTCCGGCCCGAGCCCGCCGACACCCCGGTTGGCCTCCTCCATCACGGTGCGCAGGTTCTCCCGCGGAATCGCTTGCAGCGCACGGTTCGTCATGTCCAGCAGCCGCCCGATGTCGACGGGCACGTCGACCCTTCCGGCGGGGATGACGTCGCCGGCACGCAGCAGCCGGGATTGTCGTCCGTCTCCGCCCGACCGCGGGGTCAACTCGATGTACTGCTCGCCGATCGCCGAGCGGCTGTGCACCGAGGCTTGGACCTCGGCCGGCACTTTGACGCCGGATCTCATGGCCAGCACCGCCCGCACCCCGGTGGCGGTGACGTTGACCGACCTGACCTGGCCCACGTCGGTGCCGCGATAGGTGACGACGGAGTTCTCGTAGAGTCCGCCGGACTGCGGCAGGTCGACGCTGACGCTGTACTCACCGATCCCGAACAGCGTCGCGGGAAGCTTCATGTAGTCGAATGCCATTGCGCCACAGGAGATCAACGTCACCACCGACAGCACAGCCAGCTGGATCCAGGTCTTGCGGTTCAGGCGCAACATCAGTATCCCTCGAAGTGGTAAGGGAACGTCAGCGGGTTCCCGCCGGTGACCGGGCTGGGTTGCATGCCGATGGTGCGCCCCCACTGCAGTTCGAGCTGGGTGAGATTGCCTTCCCAACGGGAACCGGTGAAGATGCCGGTGTCGATGCGGCTCAAGGTGAGGTCGACGATCATCGTCAAGTTGGCATAGTCGCCCCGGAACCAGTTGGTCACCGTCGACGTCGGCCAGGGGTAGGTCGCCAACCCGTCCAGTCCCTTGGTGAGCGCCGGTCCGGCGTCGGCAAGTCGCCGCAAGACCGGTGCGATCTGACGCAGGTTGTTCACCAAGGACTCTTTGCTCTGACGAACCGTGTCGGCGGCGATGGCGCTGAACTTGCCGAGCTGGTCGATAGCGTCGGCGATCTGGGTGCGCTCCCTGGCCAACACCGCGAGCGCTTGGGGCACCGTCGTCAGGGCCCGGTCCACCACCGCGTCCTTGGCGGCGAACTGACCCGCCAGGGAGTTGAGATTCTCGGCGGCAGCGATGATGTCGTCGGTCTGCTCGTTGGTGCCGGCGATGAACTCGTCGAGCTGGCGCAGCAGGCTGCGCATGTCGTTCTCCCGGCCGGCGAAGGCTTTCGCGACCGCCTGGGTGATCTCCTGAAGCTGGTTCAGGCCGCCGCCGTTCAACAGGATCGACACCGAGGCCAGGGTTTGCTCGGTGGTCGGGTACATGCTCGCGTGCGCCAGCGGGATGACCGATCCGTTGCCGAGTTGGCCGACCGGCGGCTCGTCTTTGGGCGCTGCGAGTTCGATGTGCATCGAGCCGAGCAGGCTGGTCTGTCCGATCTTGGCTGTGGAATTGGCCGGCAGGTGGACATCGCCGTTGATCCGCATCGTCACCAGCGCGTGCCAGTCCTGGACCTCGATCTTGGTGACGTTGCCGATGTTGACGTCGTCCACCCGAACTCGGGTGTTCTCTTGGATATTCACCACATCGGGCAGTTGGGCCTGAATGGTGTAGGAGCCCGGTCCGTCGCCGGAAGTGCCGGGCAACGTCAGTGAATTCAGCCCGTGCCAGTCGCCGCATCCGGGCAGTACGGACAGGCACGCGACGCTGAGCGCCGCGATGACGGCGCGCCTCATGACGCCGGTCCTTGCGGAACCATCAGGCCCTGCAGCCCCAGCCTCGGATCGACGACCGTCGGTGCCGGTTGCTCAGCCGGTAACGGTGGCGGCGGCGGGGCCGCCTCGGGTGTGGGTGGGCCGCCGGGGCGCAGCCTGTCTTCGCTGTAGGTGATCTCACCCGGGCGGGCCTGCGGTCCGACGAACGGGTTGATCCCGGCCGGAATGTAGTTGTAGATGCGATTCTTGATGATCGGCTCGACGTACTGCAGGCACAGCTTCGAAACTCGGTCCAGTCCACGCCGTGACGCCGCTTCGATTGAGCTGCAGATCCATTGGGGGATGTCGGCGAAGTTGTTCAACGCGATGATGCCCGTCATCGCGCCCTGCGCGGGCTGGTAGATGTTCATGAAGTTCTGGAACACCGTCGGGACCACATGCAGAATCTGTTTGATGTCGGCGCGGCTGTCGTTCAGCGCCGTCGTCACCGAACTCAGCCGATCGAAGGTCACTCCGATCGACTCCCGGTTCTCCGCCAGGAAGCCGCGCAGATCCGCCAGCGCCCCGTCGAGACCCTGCACCGCGTTGGCGACCTCGTTGGGCGAGTTGGACAGGATCGTGGTGACGCTGGCCAGGTTCTGGTTGAACGCGGCCAGCAGATCGCTGCTGGAGTACAGCGCAGAAACGAGAAGTTGCAGGTTGCGCACCGTGCTGAAGATGTCGTCGGCGTGATCGCCGAGCGCCGAAAGCGCCGCGGACAGCTTGATGATGGTGTCGCGGGCGGTGTCGCCTTCGCCGCGCAGGTTGTCCGCGGTCGAGTTGACGAACTCCCCCAACGAGTTCACTCCGCCAGGGCCCGGTTGCAGGGATTCGGTGAGCTTTTCCAGCTGTTTGCGGAAATCGTCCCACTCGACCGGAACCGCGGTGCGGCTCAGCGGGATCGAGGCTCCGGCAGTTAGTTTCGGTCCCCCGGCGTAGACGGGGACGAGCTGGATCGCCCGTGAGGTGACCAGTGAGGGCGACAGGATCGCCGCGCGCGCGTCGGCCGGGATCGCGTACTGCTTGTCCACGGAGAACGTCACTTTCGAGCTCGCCGGTTGCGGCTCGATGTTGTCGATGGTGCCGACGGCGACGCCGAGGATCCGTACTTCGTCGCCGACGAAAAGACCGTTCGCATTAGCGAAATACGCGGAGTAGGTGCTCTTGTCGACTTGCTTCCACAGTTGTTTGCCGACCAGAAAGGACGCGAGCGCCAGGATCACGACCAGGCTGACACCGGTGACTTTGCGCACTGTGCTGCGCGCGTTCGGGGGAATGGTCACGATCCCCCCGTTGCGGCAGGCGCGGGCTCGGGCGGCGGGCCCGGGGCGGGTCCGGGAGATGGAGGTTGCGACCACAGCGGCACGGGCGCGAGTTCCGGTGGTACGGGCGGAGATCCGGTCGGTGGATCGACCGCCTCCGAAGGAAGATGCTGGTTTGGGTCCAGATACCGGTCATACATCCGGGAGTCGAGGATCGGTCCGCTGAGCTGACCCGGAATCAGGTTGGCCACATAGGCTTTGAAGAAGGGACCCGACCCCAGCACCTCCCCGAAGGACATTGCGTAACGCTTGAACTTGGGCAGGGTTCGCTGAATGTCTTCCTTGCGGTTGTCGAGTATTTCGAGCACGCCGTTGAGCTTGTCCAGCGCCGGCTTGAGTTGTGCACGGTTATCGTCGACCAATCCCGAGATCTGGTGTGAGACCGCGGTGATGCTGTTCATCAACGCGTCGATCGAGCTGCGTTCCTGAAGCAGCGCCGCCAGTAGCGTGTTGGAATTCGATACCAGGCCGGCGATCTGCTGGCTGCGTCGGCCCAACACGCCGGCAACGTTGTTGGCATTGGTCAGCAGGCTGCGCAGCTGGGCGTCCCGATTGTTCAAGGTGTCGGAGAATCGCGCGACGCCCTCCAGCGCGGGCTTGAGGTTGGGCGGTGTGTCGCGCAACGTGTCAGCCAGCGTCGTCAGGGCCGAGGACAGTTGGGTGGTGTCGAGCCCGCTGATCTGAGTTGTCAGATCGCCCAACGCATCCGGCAGGTCATAGGGTGACGTGGTGCGTTCCAGCGGGATGGTGTTCTTCAGCCGTCCGCCGCCGCGCGGGGTCAGCTCGAGCATCTTGGAGCCCAGGATGGTCTCGGTCTTGATGGCCGCTTCCGTGCGTTCACCCAGCTCGACGCTTTTGCGGACGGTGAAGCCCACCCGGACTTTGGTGCCCTCCAGACGGATGTCGGAGACCCGGCCGACACCGACGCCCGAAACCCGCACCTGGTTGCCGGCTTTGATGCCGCCGGCCTCGGAGAAGTAGGCCGCGTGGTTGTCGTAGCCGTTGACGAACGGCAGCTTGTTGTACTGAAAGGCGACGAACACCACCAGGATCAGGATGACTGTGCCCATCACCCCCAAGACGAACGGGCTGCGGTTCTTGCCCGGCTTGCCCCTGAAACGGCTCATTGCGGTGTGCACCGCCCACTGGGCTGACTCAGCAGTTTGACGTAGATGGGGTTGCCGCCCTTGCCGTTGAGTTTGAGCAGCACCTCGCAGAAGTAGAAACCGAAATAGTCGCCGTTGAGGCCCTGCCGAGACAGCACTTGGTACACGTCGGGCAGGCTGTGGATCAGGTGGTCGACATAGTCGTGATCGGCCATGACTTGCCCGGCCATGCGGTCGGTCTCGCGCACCACGTCCTTGATCGGTTGGCGTGCCTGGACGAGTAGGTCGGCGATCGACCCGGCTGCCGCGTTGACGTAGGCCAGCCCGGTGGAGATGTCGGTCTTACGCTGCGAAAGCCCGTCGACGAACTCGGCGAGTTTGTCCAAGCCGTCGGAGAATTCGTGGTCGCGCGCGGCGAAGGTGTGCAGCACGGTGTTCAGGTTGGCGATCAGGTCACCGATCAGTTCGCTACGCCCGGCCAACGTCGAGGTCAGCGACGCGGTCTGGGCCAGCACCGAGGACAGAGTGCCGCCCTGTCCCTGAAAGATCCGCAGCAGCTGGCCCGACAGCGCGTTGACCTGTTCGGGGTCCAGCGCGCGGAACAACGGGCGGAAGCCGCCGATCAGCACGTCGATGTCCAGGGCCGGCGATGTCCGTGCCAGCGGGATCGTGCCACCCGGCGCCAGTCGGTGCGGCGATCCGGCGCCCTCCTCCAACGCCAGGAAACGGTCACCGATCAGGTTCTCGTAGCGCACCACCGCGCGGGTGCCCTCGGTGAGCCGCAGACCCTTGTCGACGGCGAAATCGATGCTGACCGTGCCGTCGCGATGCAGGGTGATGTCGCCGACCTTGCCGACCTCCGCACCGGCAATGCGGACGAAGTTGCCGGATTTCAGGCCGGAGATGTTGGTGAACACCGCGTGATAGTCGGTGCGATCCTCGAAACGGAACTGTCCGAATACCGTGACCAGAGCGAACGTGAACACCAGGCACACCACGGTGAACATTGCGACGCGTGCCCAGAGTTTGAATGTGCCGGGTCTTTTCTCTTGACTCATGGCGGCGGTTGCCCCCGGCGGTAGAAGTAGCGCGGCGGTTCCGGCGGGTTCTTGGTGGTCGGGAAGTAGTTGGACCACCAGGGATTACCTACCGCGAGGTTGGTGCGAATCTCGTTGGGCTCGGTGCCCCATCCGGTGTCGGTGACCAGCGCACGCACCGGGTAGTTGGCGCTCGGGTCAGGCAGCGACCCACAACTGGGTTTGCCACCCGGACCGCCGGTGGCATTGACCTTCGGCAGGTGCTTGGGGTACCGGTACGGGTCGTCGCCGAACAACAAGCCGGCATCCATGATGAACGAATATCCGTTGCCGCCCAACGTGTCCCGACCGCCGTGCTCCACATACCACTGCGAACCCTGGAACAGGCACGTGTAGGTCGGGGAGTACATGTCCAACAGCCTGGTGGTCGGGTCGAGCAGGTTGATGGCTCGGACGATGTTGGTTTCGTTGCGGCCGATGACGCTGATACCGGTCTGGCTGAACCCGATGGCCGACATCAGCATCGCGTCCAGCGACTGCTGGTTTTGGGTGAGGGTGGCACTGGTCGTGGTCGCGGAGTCGAGAATCGACAGGATGTCTTGCGCCGCAGTGGAATAGACAGCGGTGGTCCTGCCGAACAGCTTCCAGTCTTCGTGGATTGTCGGCAACCGGGGATTGACCGCCAGCAACAGATTGTTGGAGTCGGTGATCGCCTGCCCGATCCGATCGCCCTTGCCGCGCACCGATTGTGCGAACGCCGACAGGATCGCGTTCAGCTTTGCCGGATCGATGGCCTGAACCAGCGACTGCAGATTCTCGAATACGGTGTTGACTTCGACGGTCACGTTCCGGGAGTGCAGGACCGCACCGGGCCTCAACCCGGCCGGGCTGGGGTGCTCGGGTGCGATCAAGTCGACGTACTTGGAGCCGAACGCGGTCGTCGACTTGATCTCTGCTTCGACGTTGCCGGGTAGGTACTTGAAAGCGTCCGGTTGCATCTTCAGTTTCAGCTTGGCCTTTTTGGCGTCGGTGCCGATCGCCTCGACCTGGCCGACTTGCACGCCGCGAAACTTGACCTTGGCGCCCTGTTCCATCACCAGTCCCGCGCGGTCCGACACCAGGGTCAGCGGGACCGAGGGCTGGAGTTTGCCGGAGAACATGCCCATGGTCATCGCGATCAGGCCTGCGAGCACCAGGAACAGAATCGGTGCGTACCAGATCGGATCGACCCTGCTGGCGCGGACCCTGTTCGCCCTCGAGGCTCCTCGGTATTTGTCGTCGCTCATACCGGCTAGCCCGAGAGGTTGAAGTTGCCGTGCTGGCCGTAGACGGACAGCGAAATCATCAGACAGACAAAGGCTGTGACGATCATCGAGGACCGCACCGACCGGCCGACCGCTTCCCCGACACCGGCCGGCCCGCCGGCCGCGGTGAAGCCGTAGTAGGTGTGCACCACCATCACGCCGGTGGCCATCGTCAGCGCCGACAAGAACGACCACAGCAGATCGACGGGATGCAGGAACGTCGAGAAGTAGTGCTCATAGACGCCGCGGGACTGGCCGTAGACCGAGATCGTCAGGAACTTGGCCGCGATGAACGAGGCCAGCACCGCCACCGCGTAGAGCGGAATGACAACCAGGACACCGGCGATGATCCGCGTCGACGCGAGGTAGGTGATCGCGCGGATGCCCATCACCTCCAGCGCGTCGATCTCCTCGTTGATCCGCATGGCGCCCAGTTGCGCGGTGGCGCCCGCGCCGATGGTTGCGGCCAATGCCAAGCCGGCCGTGCACGGCGCGATCATCCGGACGTTCAGGAACGCCGACAGGAAGCCGGTCATCGCCTCGACGCCGATGTTGGACAGCGAGTCGTAGCCCTGCACCGCGACCAGGGCACCGGTGGTCAGGGTGAGGAATCCGATGATGCCGACGGTTCCGCCGATAACCGCCAACGCGCCTGTGCCCATACCCATTTCGGCGATCAGCCGCAGCAATTCACCTGGGTAACGCCGTACCGCGTCGACGATGTTCACCAGTGAGCGCCCGTAGAACGCGGTCTGCTCACCCAACTTCCGGGTCGAGGCGCTCAGCCTCGGGCCGACGGTGGCCAACCAGGTCGATTCGTCGAACGTCGCGTCCGTCACTTGGCGGTCACTTTCACGCCGAGCGCGGTGGTCAAGATGTTGATGAAGAACAGCGCCATGAACGAGAACACCACGGTCTCGTTCACCGCACTACCCACACCGGCGGGACCGCCGCCGGACGAAAGCCCTTTGTAGCACGCGATCAATCCCGCGGAGATGCCGAACAGCGTTGCCTTGATGAGGGAAATCACCACCTGCGGCAACCCGACGAGCAGCGTCATTCCGGCCACGAACGCTCCCGGCGTGACGTGCTGGATGTACACCACGAAGATGTAGCTGCCCACCAAACCGGTGACCGAGACCACCGAGAAGAGCAGCACCGCAACGAAAGTGGCGGCAATCAGGCGCGGAACCACCAGCGCCTGAACGGGATTGACGCCGATGACTTGCATCGCGTCGATTTCCTCGCGGATCTTGCGCGCGCCCAGGTCGGCACACATGGCGGTGGAGCCGGCGCCGGAGACCACCATCGCGGTAACCACCGGACCCACCTGCGTCACCGACGCAAGTCCCGCGCCGGCCCCTGACAGGTCCCCGGCACCGATCTCGACCAGCAGGATGTTCAGCACGAACACGATCAGCACCGTGTACGGGATCGACAGCATGATGGTGGGGAAAATCGAGACCCGGGCCACGAACCAGATCTGCTCGAGGATCTCCCGCCAGTTCCACGGCCGTCGCACCAGGACCAGGAAAGTTTCGGCGCAGAAACTGAAGAACTCACCCAGCGCGTTCATCGGCTTTGCGAAAGTCGTTGCGTTCATGGTTCTGCTCACCCCCCCGGATTGATCGATGTGTGCGTGCGGCCCAGCACAATTACGCCCACGCCACAAGAAGAGTCGCGATGGTGCGTAATTCGTTGTCCGACAATGCATTCACGGCATCTGCAGGCGACGGCGGACCACCCCGCCGGAATGCAGATAGAGTCATGTCGCGAGCTTACGAGCCGCCCAATTGCGTTCCGAGGTTTGCAATCAGCCGGAAAGAAAAGGTGGAGCGGGCGCGGGATTCAGCCTACGTTCGCGCCGCCTTCGGCGATGCGACGGACCGCCCGCAGGAAGACGTCGATCTCCTCGTGGGTGTTGTAGAACGCGAACGAGGGACGGACGGTCGCCTCCAAACCATAGCGGCGCAGGATGGGTTGCGCACAGTGATGTCCGGCACGCACCGCGATGCCCTCGGCGTTCAGCGCCTTGCCCACCTCGAGTGGTTCGTGCCCGGCCAGCACGAACGACAGCACACTGGCCTTCTCCTGAGCCGTGCCGACCAGGCGCACTCCCGGGATGTCCGCCAATCGGGGTGTCGCATACTCCAGCAGCGCGTGCTCGTAGGCCGCGATCCGCTCGATGCCGACCCGCTCGATATAACGGATCGCCTCCCCCAGCCCGACCGCATCGGCGATATTGCCGGTGCCGGCCTCGAACTTGTTGGGCAGTCCCTGATACAGCGATCGCTCCAGCGTGACGTCGGCGATCATGTTGCCGCCGCCCTGCCACGGTGGCGTCTCGGCTAGCGCCTCCTCGGACCCGTACAGCACCCCGATCCCGGTGGGGCCGTAGATCTTGTGGCCGGAGAAGGCGAAGAAGTCCACGCCGAGTTCGGCGACGTCAATGGGCAGATGCGGGATCGACTGAGCGCCGTCGACCAGCACCCGCGCCCCGTAGCGGTGACCCAACTCGACGATCTTCTCCACCGGTGTCACCGTGCCGAGGGCGTTGGAAACCTGGGTCGCCGCAACCAGTTTGGTCTTCGGGCCGAGCAGGTCCTCGAACTCCGAGAGCAGCAGATTGCCCGCCTCGTCGACCGGCGCGACCTTTAACACCGCTCCGGTGGCTTGCGAAAGAAGTTGCCAGGGAACGATATTGGCGTGGTGCTCCAAGTGCGTGATGACGATCTCGTCACCGGGCCCCAGGTGCTTCCCGCCCCAGGCGTAGGCCACCAGGTTGATGGCCTCGGTGGTCCCCCGCACGAAGATGTTCTGCTCGACCTTCGGCGCGCCGATGAAGCGCCGTATCGTCTCGCGGGCCTCCTCGTAGGCATCGGTGGCCCGCGCCGCCAGCTCGTGTGCGGCACGGTGGATGTTGGAGTTCTCGTGGGCGTAGAAGTACGCCAGCCGGTCGATCACCACCTGAGGTTTCTGGGTGGTGGCGGCGTTGTCGAACCAGATCAACGGCTTACCGTTGACCGTCTCCTGCAGGATCGGGAAGTCCGCCCGCACCGCGTTGACGTCGAAAACCTCGTGCTCGTCCGGAAACAGCGGTACCGGCTCGACGTCTCGGGGGCGGGTCAGGAAGTAGTAGTTCGCTTCGTCACCGGCCGGTGCCTGCACCGGTGTGTCGGACCAGCGCAGGTCAGCGACCGACGGCGCCTCGGCTGGCCAACTCGGCGCCGAGCCGCGGGGGGCCACCGGCACGGTCGGTGAAGCACCGGCCAGCACGCCCGGCACCGTCGGCACGATGCCCGAAGCCGGGACGGCGAAAGCGCTGAAGTCACCGACGCCGGGCGGCAGGTACGGATCCCCTGCTGCCGCGGGGGCCTGGGCCGCCGTCGGTGCCGCTGTCGAATCCGGCAGGTTGCCGCGCGGAGCCACCGGCACCGCCTGCGGCGGTATGACCTCTGGTCCCGGCGAGCTCGGCGCCGGGACATAGATGTCAGAGAACGCCAACGCTGGCACGCCGGAAGTCAGCGGGTCAGACGTGCCGATCACCGTTCGTGCCGCAGACGATGCAGCCGTCGTATCCGGCACATTCCCACGAGGGGCGACGGGCGAGGTCTGCGGTGGGCTGTCGGGTCCCGGACGGATGCTGGCCGCGTACAGCTGGCTGGCCAGCACGGCGAGTTCCGTAGCGCTGACCGGCAATTCGCTTTCGGCGTCTACCGAGCGGTACTCACTTGTACTCATGGAACTGGTCCACGGCGACGTCGTCGAGCACGGCAAGTGCGTCGTCGGTCAGGACAGCCAAAGACGTGTACAACGTGACCAGATAGGTGGCGATCGCGGACTTGTTGATGCCGGTGAACCGCACCGACAGGCCCGGCGCCTGCTCCCCGACCAGACCGGGCTGGAACAGACCGACCACCCCTTGGCGTTCCTCGCCGGTGCGCACCAGGATGAACTTGGTCTTGCCGTCCTCGACCGGCACCTTGTCCGACGGGATCAGCGGAATGCCCCGCCAGGTGATGAATTGGGCGCCGAACAGACTCACCACCACCGGCGGCACACCGCGGTAGGTGGCCTCGCGACCGAACGCGGCGATGCCCAGCGGGTGGGTCAGGAAGAAGCTGGGCGTCTTCCACACCTTGGTGATCAGCGCGTCGAGGTCGTCTGGGGTCGGGGCGCCGACCAGAGTCTGGATGGTCTGCTCCGGAGTCACCTGAGCCAGCAAACCGTATTCCGGGTTGTTGATCAGTTCGGACTCTTGACGCTCTTTGATCGTTTCGATGGTCAGCCGCAACTGCTGCGCGATCTGGTCGTGCGGGCTGGAGTACAGGTCGGAGACGCGGGTGTGGACGTCGAGCAGCGTCGAGATGCTGCGCAGCGTGTACTCGCGCGGACTGGTCTCGTAGTCGACGTACGTCTCGGGCAGCGGCTCGTCGATACTGGCTCCGGCCTCGGCTTTGACCGCGACCTGCTCGGGGTTGACCACCCGGTTGACTCGGTAGATGCCGGCTTCTACCGGCACCCAGCCCAGCAGGTGCAGCAGCCACCGCGGCGTGATCGTGGAAAGCTGGGGAACAGTCTTCGTCGCATTGGCAAGCTGCCTGGCAGCAAGATCGCCCAGGGACTGAGACTCGTTTTGAGCCGTAGTCATCGTCGTCCTTCCTCGCAAAGTCCGATCACGCTGAATATCTGTATGAGTTCAATCGAGCCAGGCTCATCCTGCCGTACCGGGAAGCCTGGCGCCCGCCGAGAGTAAGTGACCCGGCAATCGCACACAAACCTTTAACCACGCGTGAACCGAATGGTCGGAAAAGGGCGATGCCCTATAGTGGGACGCATGCAACAGGCCTACCAGCCGCGCCTCGTTCCCTCGCGCTGCTTTGGCATGCCGTCTTGTTGTTGTTGATCTTCTGAGCCCGCAGTAATCCTCGCGCTCCCCTGCCCGCGGTTGTGACAGACCGCCCTGTGGCCCGGCGATGCGCGGCTCGAATTCCTCGGAAAGATCACCTGCCCATGACTTTGCTGTCTGCTCCCAGCCGTGCGCTACCCGAGTTGGCTGTCCGTCGTCGCGTCCGGGTGCGCCCCACCGCCGAGCCCAGCCGCATGATGCGGTACCGAGGCGGCACCTACTCCCACACCGTCGACCGGATCGTGTTCACCGACGGGACCACCGCGCGTACCGACCTGATCCGGCTCAACCCGAACCTGCGGGCGTACTCGCTGGACTTCACCGGCATCGCCCCGCACCAGCCGTCGCGGTACCGGCTGGACAGCTGGTCGGCGCTGCCGCACCTGCACGCCCGGGACTGTGAAGCCGAAGTGGACTGGATCTTGCGTCACTCCTACCCACTGCGCTCGGTCGCCGAACTCAGCGAGCAACTACGGGCGGCCGGCTATCCGATGGGGTCGGCCAACATCAGCGAACACGAAGCCATCGCCGGCACGCAGGCCGCGGTCTGGTACTTCACCAACGGCCTGTCCTTGGACACCCGGCCACTCAACGCGCCCATCGCCGTGCATCGCTCGGACTCGGCGCTGACCTTCGAATTCGACGGCCACCCTCAACTCGGCGGTTTCTCGTTGTCGGCGGCTGCAGACCATCCCGCCGCCGTCGAGCTGCAGAAGTCGGTAGACGGCCGGACATGGCAGCCGGTGTCCGGCTCCCGGCTGACCATCGACCCGGGCAAAGGCCGATATCGGCGCACGCTCGGCGTGGGCAGCACGGTCTCGACCAGCAGCCACGGCAGAGGCCGACGAGGCTACCGCTACTACCGGCTGATCAGCGCAGCGGGGAATGCGCCCACCATCGATCAGGTGGATTTCTGGCTGAGCGGGTCCCGGCACCACCGCAATGCCGACCGCATCGTGCACCTGTACAACTACCTGCTCGCGGGAGCGTATGCCGCGCCCCGCGACGCCGACCTACCCCCGCTCGTCGATGCGGACGCCCTCGTCGAACCCGAACTGATCGGGCCGTTCCAGGTGGCCGTCCCGATGAGACTGAACGCCGAGGACCCGCACGGCATCGTCGACGCCGACGGCTTCACCTTCGACGGCGCGGTTGGGCCGGGAACGGATTTCTACCTTCGTCGCATCCCCGGCGCATCCGCAATAACATTGACCGCGTCCACCCCACACATCGGGGGCGGACGGGTACTGACGGGTGTGGCCATGGAAGAACCAGCTCAGCGGTTCACCCCGGTCGCCCTGACCGTGCCCACCGAACTGACCATCGAATTCGACATCAGCTGGGACGAGACGTGGCCCTTTCCGAAGGCCGACATTTGAGAGAAGGCAGATGAGCATCGCGGAGAACATCACACAACTGGTCGGCAACACACCGCTGGTCCGACTGCGCAGGGTGACCGACGGTGCGGTGGCCGACGTCGTCGCCAAGCTCGAATCGTTCAACCCGGCGGGCAGTGTGAAAGACCGCATCGGCGTGGCGATGCTGGATGCGGCCGAGCAGGCGGGCTTGATCAACGAGGACACCATCATCCTCGAGCCCACCAGCGGAAACACCGGCATCGCCCTGGCGATGGTGGCCGCGGCGCGCGGCTACAAGCTGGTGCTGACCATGCCGGACACGATGAGCATCGAGCGGCGAATCCTGTTGCGCGCCTACGGCGCCGAACTCATCCTCACTCCCGGATCCGAAGGCATGCCCGGTGCCATCGCCAAGGCCGAGGAACTCGCCAAGACCGATCAGCGGTACTTCATTCCGCAGCAATTCGAAAACCCGGCGAACCCTGCCGTGCACGCGGTCACCACCGCCGAGGAGGTCTGGAAGGACACCGACGGCAAGATCGACATCTTCGTCTCCGGGATCGGAACCGGCGGCACCATCACCGGTGTCGCGCAGACCATCAAAGAGCGCAAGCCATCGGTCCAGTTCGTCGCCGTCGAGCCGGCTGCGTCGCCGGTGCTGTCCGGCGGTCAAAAGGGGCCGCACCCGATCCAGGGCATCGGCGCGGGGTTCGTCCCGGCGGTGCTCGACATGGGCCTTGTCGACGAGGTCATCACGGTCGACAACGACGACGCCCTCGACCTGGCCCGGCGCCTGGCCAAGGAGGAAGGACTGCTGGTCGGTATCTCCTCGGGCGCTGCGGTCGCGGCCGCCCTCGAACTGGCCCGCCGACCCGAGAACGCCGGGAAGTTGATCGTCGTCGTGCTGCCGTCGTTCGGTGAGCGGTACCTGAGCACCGTGCTGTTCAAAGATCTGAGCGACTAGCCATGCTGGCGGCGATCCGGCGCGACATCAAGGCGGCCAGGGACCGCGACCCGGCCAACCCGACCGTGCTGGAAGTCGTCTTTGCCTACCCGGGCGTGCACGCCGTATGGGGGCACCGGGTCACCCACTGGTTGTGGCTGCGCGGCGCGCGCCTGCTGGCCCGGACGCTGGCCGAAGTGAACCGCATCCTGACCGGCGTCGAGATTCATCCGGGTGCCGTGCTCGGACCGGGCCTGTTCATCGACCACGCGACCGGCGTGGTGATCGGGGAGACCGCCGAGGTCGGCGAGGACGTGACGATTTTCCACGGGGTCACCCTCGGCGGCACCGGCAGTGAAACCGGGAAACGTCACCCCACGGTCGGCGATCGGGTGACCATCGGCGCCGGAGCCAAGGTGCTGGGCGCGATCAAGATCGGCGACGACAGCCGGATCGGCGCGAACTCCGTCGTCGTCAAGGAAGTCCCGGCAAGCGCGGTCGTGGTCGGGGTACCCGGGCAGATCGTCAGCCGTCCCGGTCCCGCCAGCGAGGACGAATCCAAACTGCCCGACCTGGTCGGCGCCAGCCTCAAATCGCTGCTGACCCGGGTGGCGAGATTGGAGTCGCGAAGCACCGGCAAGCAGAACGGCCAAGCGGCCGAACGCGTCATCCGTCCCCCCGAGGCCGGGGTCTGGTACGGCGAGGATTTCTCCATCTAGGGAATATCGCGCTGCGGAAAGTGTTGGTGTGCTGGTGAGTTCTGCTGTGATCGCGGCGATCGCGGGCGTCGCGGCGTTGGGCGGTGCCGGCGTGATCGGCGCGCTGGTCAATCGCCGGTCGGGCGTGTTGCGCAGTTCGTCGGTTGGCGGGCAAGACAATTCAGATCTTGGCCTGTCCGAGACCGGGCCGACGGTGGTGCATTTCAGCGCGGACTGGTGTGGCCCGTGCGCGGCGGTGCGTCGCGTGGTCGACCAGGTATGCGCCGAGTTGCCCGATGTGGCGCATGTCGAGTTGGACATCGACGCCAATCCCGGTCCGGCCAAACGACTTTCAGTGCTGTCACTGCCCACCACCTTCATCTTCGACTCCGACGGCCGGCAGCGGTTCCGCACCGCCGGGGTGCCGAAGGCGGCCGACCTACAGACGGCCTTGCAGCCCTTGAGAGGAGCACATTGATGTCGTCGCCGACAAACCAGGTCGACGTGCGCGGTCCCCGCTTTGCGGCGTGGATCACCACGACGGTTCTGGTCTCGACGTTGGTCCTGTCGGTCTTCAGCCAGCCTGCCGCGGCGGCGCTGCTGGGCGCCCAGGCCGTCGTCTTCGCGCTGAGCGCGTTGCGCGGTCCACGCAGCAGCCCTTACGGATTGCTGTTCGCCAAACTGGTCGCGCCGCGGCTGAGCCCGGTCAGTGAACGTGAACCG
The DNA here is from genome assembly GCF_059812345.1 of Mycobacterium sp. NGS59. Taxonomy (NCBI): domain Bacteria; kingdom Bacillati; phylum Actinomycetota; class Actinomycetes; order Mycobacteriales; family Mycobacteriaceae; genus Mycobacterium; species Mycobacterium sp. NGS59. Next base: position 9,842 of record NZ_JCALCN010000020.1, on the reverse strand, counting down.
GTGCCGCCGTTGAAGTTCGCGCAGTTGGTCGGGTTGATCTTCGCCGTCATCGGCGTGATCGGCTTCGTGGCCGGGCTGACGCTGGTGGGACTCGTCGCAACCGCGTTCGCCCTCTTCGCGGCGTTTCTGAATGCGGCCTTCGGCATTTGCCTGGGTTGCCAGCTCTACCCGCTGGTCGCCCGATTCCGTCGGGCACCCGCGGCGTAGCGACCGCCCGCTTACTCGGCCCTGGTCTTTAAATCCACTGTGAGGCAAACACTTTGAATCAAGTCGACTCTTTGCCGATGCCCTATAGTGGAGACATGCCTCAGTCCGTGCGGCCGTGCCGCTGTCGCCTCCGTTGATCATCTGCTTCCCATTCGCTTCGTCTCGCCGTGTGCGACATGGCAATTCCAGAAGGGTTCGACGACTGATGACCGAAAGTCTGCGCACAGCAGTATCGATCAGTGACGGCCGGCACGAAGCGACCCGCGCGCTCGACACGGCGGTCGGGATTCTCGTGGGATGGCGCCGGTGCGATAGCTATGCCGCATTCCGGGAATTGGTGGCCGCCGGCCAGAGACATCAGGTCCCCGTCTTCGCGCTGGCGGCCGCCTTGGTGAAGCTGGCCAGCGGCGAAGCGGACAGCCAGTCCGCCGGTTCGGCCGCGCAGCTGGCCGCCGAGCGGGAGTGGGGCGCGCACCTGCTGGTCTAGCAGGCAGCCGTTTGGAAATTCGGGTGCGGGCAATCCGTCCGGCGACCAGCATCGAATAACGGTCGACTGCACCGACGACGAACGGCACCGTATTGGCCGATCCCAAGCACGAAGCCGCCAAAGCCAACTCGGCTTTCGAGCGCGATACGAGCAACCGGCGTTATGGGTTTCCCGCTCCGCTGTGGCGCGCGCTGGAACGTCATCCCCCGCGCGGGACGCGCCTGCTGCACCGATGGCGAAGCCCGTTGCGGGGGCCGTGGCTGACGTCGGTGTTCGGCTTGGCGCTGCTCGTCGGACTGCCGCTGGTGATCCTGACCGGTCTGCTGTCCTACATCGCGTACGCCCCCCAATTCGGCCAGGCCATCCCCAACGACGTGGGATGGCTCAAGTTACCCACCTTCGATTGGCCCACCCGACCCCCGTGGCTGTACCGCTTGACCCAAGGCGTGCACGTCGGTCTGGGCCTGGTCCTGATCCCGGTGGTGCTGGCCAAACTCTGGTCGGTGATTCCGCGGCTCTTCGCCTGGCCACCGCTGCGTTCGTTCGCGCAACTGCTGGAGCGGCTGTCATTGTCGATGCTGGTGGGCGGGATCCTGTTCGAGCTGGCTACCGGAGTGTTGAACATCCAGTACGACTACATTTTCGGCTTCAGCTTCTACACCGCCCACTACTTCGGGGCGTGGGTCTTCATCGCCGGCTTCGTGATCCACGTGCTGATCAAATGGCCGAAGATGCTGTCCGGCTTGCGGTCTCGTTCGTTCCGTACGGTGCTGCGCACCTCGCGGGCCGACACCCGCCCCGAGCCGCACGACGCCGACGGGCTGGTCGCCGCCAATCCCGCCCCGGCCACGCTGAGTCGACGCGGCGCGCTGGCTATGGTCACCGGCGGCGCACTGTTCGTCGCGGTCCTCACCGCCGGCCAGACCGTGGGCGGCTTCACCCGCGGCGCGGCGCTGCTGTTGCCGCGGGGACGCAGCCGCGGCGACGGACCCAATGATTTTCAGGTCAACCGGACCGCCGCGGCCGCGGCGATCACCCCCGCCGACACCGGCCCCGATTGGCGACTCACCGTGCGCGGCCCGTCGGGTCAAGTGCTGCTGGACCGGGCTGACCTGGAAGCCATGCCGCAGCACACCGCCGAGTTGCCGATCGCCTGCGTGGAGGGCTGGTCGACAACCCAGAGGTGGAGCGGAGTTCGGCTCCGCGATCTGGCCGCCCTGGCCGGGATGCGCGGTCCGGCGCGGGCCACGGTGCGGTCACTCGAGCGGGTCGGGGCATTCAACCAGGCGGTCCTACAGGCCAACCAGGTGAGAGATCGCGACTCGCTGCTGGCCCTTCGGGTCAACGGTGTCGACCTGTCGCCCGACCACGGCTATCCCGCGCGCATCATCGTGCCCGCGCTGCCCGGGGTGCACAACACCAAGTGGGTGCGGTCCATCGAGTTCGGCACCGCCTGAAATGCGCGCCCGCATCGCCCGGTTCACCGCGTTCTACGGCGCTCATCCCCTGCATCTGCTGGGCACGGTCGCCGCGTGCGCGCTGGCCGGATACGTCGTGTCCGTGCTCGGGCCGCACGCCCTGTGGAATCCGGCGGTGTGGTGGCAATCGATCGGCGTCTGGTTCATCGCGGCGATCATCGCGCACGACCTGATCCTGTTTCCGCTGTACGCGCTGGCCGACCGCTCTCTGGTCAAAGCCGTTGCCGCCGTTCGGATTCGACGAGGTAGTCGGCCGGAAATCTCGCCGCTCAACTACTTTCGCGTGCCGACCTTGGCTGCGGGCCTCGCACTGCTGCTGTTCTTCCCCGGAATCATCCGGCAGGGCGAATCCAGCTACGTGGCGGCCACCGGTCAGGACCAGCAACCCTTCCTGGGGCGCTGGCTGCTGCTCGTCGCCGTCGTGTACGGGCTCAGCGCGCTGGCCTACGCCGCACGACTCGCCCGGCGCAAGCAGCCATCCGACGACACCGAGCAACCATAGGCTCCCCCGGAAGGACTCGAACCTTCAACCCTTCGGTTAACAGCCGAATGCTCTGCCAGTTGAGCTACAGGGGACTATCAGTCCAGCCAATCCTGGTGCTGATCGCGGGACGACTCTAGCGTACTGGCAGGGTCGCCCCCAACTAGAGGCCCCGGGAGCGTCGGCGCATCGGGCGCGCCGCTTCGCCACCGGATGAGGCAGGATGGAACCAATCGCACTTCGCTTCGGAGGGACCGCTTTGATCGGGTATGTCGCCGTGTTGGGACTGGGCTACGTGTTGGGCACGAAAGCCGGACGTCGACGCTACGAGCAGATTGCCGGCACCTATCGCGCCGTGACGTCGAGTCCGATAGCCAGATCGATGATCGAAGGGGGTCGTCGCAAGATCGCAAATCGGATCTCTCCCGACACCGGATTCGTCACACTGACCGAGATCGACGGCACCGCCGTCGTCGGCCGCGTCGAGGAACTCGAGTCGGACGTCGAACCGCAGGTGAACGCCACCCGCTGACGTCTCATGCCGTGAGATCGTCGCCGCTGGCCTGTTCCAGCAGGCTGCGGCGGTAGGCCTCCATCGCCACCAGGTCGCCGAACAAGGCGTGATACTCGTCGCCCTGTTCGATCGGCGACATACGCTGCAACTTCGACTTGACCTCCGCGATCTGGCGCCCCATCCACACTTCCTGCAGCCGGGCCAGCACCCCGGAGATGTAGCGCGGCAACTGCTCGTCGTCGGCCCGGATCGTCTCGACACCCAGTTCGCTGATCAGGCCGGCGATCGGCGCCGCGCTGGTCTGTTGGCGCACCATGTCCAACCATTGGGCCCCGCTGACACCGATCGCGGTGCCGCCCGCCGCCTCGATCGCGGCCCGCACGGCGGCGTAAGCCGGGTGCGTGAAGCTCTCCACGGTCAGCGTGTCGAACACCGGGCCGGCCAACGCGGGATACTGCAACGCCGATTTGAGAGCCTCACGCTGGGGCCACAGCGTCGGATCGCGCGGGTCCGGACGGGCGACGGCGGGTTGTGCGGCTCCGCCCTCAGCGGGGGTCTGAGCGGGCGACGTGCGTCGAGACGGCTTCGCCTGCGCCGCGGACCGGGCGGAGCCGCCGGATTTGCGGGCTTCGGCACGGACCCGGTCGATCACCTGCGCGACATCGTCCCAGCCGACCCAGCCGGCGAGCTGGCGCGCGTATTCGTCGCGCAGCGTGGGGTCCTTGATCCGGCCCACCATCGGCACGCAGCGACGCAGCCCGGCCACCCGGCCCTCGGCACTGTCCAGGTCCATCTCGCCGAGCGCGGTGCGAATCGCGAACTCGAACAACGGGGTTCGTCGCGCCACCAGGTCGCGCAGCGCGCCGTCACCGGAGCGCAGCCGCAGATCGCAGGGGTCCATGCCGTCGGGGGCGACCGCTACGAAGGACTGCCCGGCCAGGTTCTGTTCGCCGGCGAATGCCTTGAGCGCGGCGGCCTTGCCAGCCTCGTCACCGTCGAAGACGTAGATCAGTTCCCCCCGGAAGAAACTGTCGTCCATCATCAGCCGGCGCAGCATGGCCAGATGCTCGTCGCCGAACGCGGTGCCGCACGACGCGACCGCGGTGGTGACCCCGGCCAGGTGCATGGCCATCACGTCGGTGTATCCCTCGACCACCACGGCCTGATGCCCCTTGGCGATGTCGCGCTTGGCGAGGTCGATACCGAACATCACTGAGGACTTCTTGTACAACACCGTTTCGGGGGTGTTGACGTATTTGGCTTCCATCGGGTCGTCGTCGAACAGTCGCCGCGCACCGAACCCGATCACCTCACCGGCCGACGTGCGGATGGGCCAGAGCAGGCGCCGGTGGAACCGGTCGATCGGGCCGCGACGGCCCTGCTTTGCCAGCCCGGCCGCTTCCAGTTCCTTGAACTCGAACCCCTTGCGCTGCAGATGTTTCGTGAGTTTGTCCCAGCCTGACGGCGCGTAGCCGCAGCCGAACCGGCGGGCGGCCTCGGCGTCGAAACTGCGCTCGGTCAGATACTGCCGGGCCGGAGCCGCCTCGGCGGACTCCAGTTGCTCGGCGTAGAACGCGGCGGCGGCTGCGTTGGCCGCGATCAGCCTGCTGCGGCTGCCGCGGTCGCGCTGCACGCTGGTGGCCGAGCCGGTGTAGGTGATCGTGTGGCCGATCCGATCGGCCAACATTTCGACGGCTTCGACGAAATTGACGTGCTCGATCTTCTGAATGAAGGCGTACACGTCGCCGCCTTCACCGCAACCGAAGCAATGGAAGTGACCGTGGTTGGGGCGCACGTGGAACGACGGCGACTTCTCGTTGTGGAACGGGCACAGGCCCTTCAGCGAGTCGGCGCCCGCCCGCTTGAGCTGGACGTAATCACCGACGACGTCCTCGATCACGGCTCTTTCCCGGATCGCGGCGATGTCGCGGTCCGAAATTCTGGACCGACCGCCGGAACGGCCCGCATCCCTGGGGCCAGCCGGACTCGACACGGGCTCAGTCTAAGCCGTCGTCCCGACGGCGCGGGCACCGTTGCCGTCAGGATCGGCCGGCGTCGATGCGTTCCAGTCGTCCCTCGGTGTAGGAGGCGATCTGGTCGACGACGACCCGCAGGCGAGCGCCGTCTCCGGAGGCGGCGTTGAAGGCTGCGGCAAACATCGGGTCGAGGGTCTGCGGCGCCCCGGCCTGCAACCACTGGGCCACCCGGTGGATACGTTCGCGTTGCCGGGCCTGCGTTTCCAAATGCCGCGGATCGGACATGATGAATTGCAGCGCAAGGATTTTCAGTACCGCGACCTCGGCGCGGACCAGATCTGGGACATGCAGGTCGGCTCGGTAGCGCAGCAGCGGACCGGACCCAGCCGCCGCGCGGGTGGTGGCGATCGCGGCCGTAGCGAACCGGCCCACCAATTCACTGGTCAACCGCTTGAGTGCCACCGCCGCCGACAACGTGGCGTCGTACTTGCCGACCGCGGCAACCACCGGCAGCCGGGACAGCCGCCGCGCGGCCTGCATCAGGTCGTCGGCATCGACCTGGGCGAACTCATTCTCGCCCAGCTTGGCCAGCGCCGCCGCCTCGTCCTCGTCGGCGAGCACACGCAGATCGATGCGTTCGGAGACGACGCCGTCCTCGACGTCGTGCACCGAGTAGGCGACGTCGTCGGCCCAGTCCATGACCTGCGCCTCCAGGCATGTGCGACGATCCGGCGCACCCGCCCGTGCCCAGGCAGCCGCTTCGCGGTCTTCGTCGTAGAAGCCGTACTTGCGCTCGTTGTCACCGCGTCCCCACGGATACTTGGTGACCGCGTCCAGGGCCGCGCGGGTCAGGTTCAATCCTGCGCTACGCCCTTGCCCGTCAAGCACTTTGGGCTCCAGGCTGGTCAGGATACGGAAGTTCTGGGCGTTGCCCTCGAAACCGCCGTAGTCGGCGGCCACCTCGTCGAGCGCCCGCTCTCCGTTGTGCCCGTAGGGCGGGTGGCCGATGTCATGTGCCAGGCCGGCCAGCTCGACGAGATCGAGATCGCAGCCCAGCCCGATGGCCATCCCCCGACCGATCTGCGCCACCTCGAGCGAATGGGTGAGACGGGTGCGCGGAGTGTCGCCTTCCCGCGGACCCACGACCTGGGTCTTGTCGGCCAACCGGCGTAGCGCCGCGCTATGCAGCACCCGAGCCCGGTCGCGGGCGAAGTCGGTGCGGTGCTGACCCTCGGTGCCCGGCAGACCCGCACTCTTCGGCGCTTCGAGTACCCGCCGTTCGCGGTCGAAGTCGTCATAGGGGTCGGGCTGATCGGTGCTCACCGATCCACAGTCTGCCAGGGAAGATTCGCCTGGGTGACAATCGACGTCCCGCCGCGAAGGGAGACGACGTCTGCCGATTGAGGCCCCACCGGCCTGGGTACCACGTGCTGAACTGGGTCGGATCCAGATTGCGAAACAGCCGTGGGATGGACGACAGCGTCCACCCGCTTGCTGTTCTGGAGGTTTCAGAGGGGATCAGAGATATGAACGTGCGCAACAGACGTTGGATGCGTCGACTGTCGAGCGCGGCGGCGGTGGCCGCCGCACTACCGGGGCTGCTGGGAGTTGTCGGGGCCGAGCCGGCGGCGCGGGCCGCGGCGCCGGAGTTTCTGCAGGTCCCGTCGGCGGCGATGGGCCGCGACGTGACGGTGGAGTTTCAGCAGGGCGGGGCGCCGGCGGTCTATCTGCTCGACGGCCTGCGCGCCCGCGACGACCGCAACGGCTGGGATATCGAAACCAACGCCTTCGACGAATACAAGGGCTCGGGCATTTCGGTGGTCATGCCGGTCGGCGGACGGTCCAGTTTCTACGCCGACTGGTACGGGTCGGCAAACGGTGCCACCTACAAATGGGAGACATTCCTGACCAGTGAGTTGCCGGCCTATCTGGCGGGCAAGGGCGTCCGTAGCACCCGCAATGCCGTCGTCGGCGTTTCGATGTCCGGGTCGTCGGCGTTGATCCTGGCGGCCTATCACCCGGGGCAATTCGCTTATGCCAGTGCGTTGTCGGCATACCTCACGCCGTCCAGCGGTAACGGGCCGACGTTGATCAAGCTCGCGATGAACGACGAGGGCGGCTTCAATCCCGAGGACATGTGGGGGCCGTCGGGCGGGGCGGGTTGGCAACGCCACGATCCCACCGTGCAAGCCGGACGGCTCGCCGGTAACAACACCCGCCTGTGGGTTTACAGCGGCAATGGGAAGCCGTCGGAGTTGGGACAGGGCAGTATTCCGGGCACCGTGATCGAGCAGGTTGTGCTGCAGAGCAACGTCGACTTCAAGAACGCCTACACGGCTGCGGGTGGCCACAACGCCACGTTCAACATCGACGGCAGCGGCGTGCACAGTTGGGGATATTGGAACGCGCAGCTGGTGGCCATGAAAGCCGACATGCAGCGCACGCTGGGCGCTTCGGGGGGCGGACAGGCGTGACATTTCGGCGGGCAAGGACCGCAATCGCCAAGCACAACGTCACCGACGTTTAATTAGCGATATGCGCATCGCTCGCCTACTCGGCGTGATCCTGACGATCCTGGCAGTCGGCGGCGGGGTACTGCTACAGGCACCCCCCGCCGCCGCCCAGCCGCCGTTCCGACTGCCCGGCTACATCACCGACAAAGCCAACGCGCTCTCGGAGTCGGGTCGGGCCATGGTGACCTCGGCCACGATCAAGCTCTACGGGGACCGGCAGATCCGCTTGTGGGTCGTCTACGTCGACACGTTCTCCGGGCAGAGCGCGCAGAGCTGGGCCGAGCAGACCCGGCGGGCCAGCGATCTGCAGAGCAGCCAGGCGCTGCTGGCCGTGGCGACCACCGACCGCGCCTACGCCTTCCTGGTTGGCAACGCCGTGCCGGGTGTGAACGCGCGGCAGGTGGACGACTTGCGACGCAACCAGATCGAGCCCGCGCTGGCCAGAGGCGACTGGAGCGGCGCCGCCGTCGCCGCCGCCAACGGACTCAATGTGACGCCGAGCTCGACGGGCTGGGTGGTGCTGCTCGCCTTCCTCGCGGCTCTTGCGCTGGCCGTGCTGATCCTGTTGTGGGTGATGCGCCGGCGTGGCCGGCGGCGACGGGCCGACGCCTTGGCCGCGGCGCGACGGGTGGACCCCACCGATGCGACCGCTCTGGCCACGGTGCCGTTGGACATCCTCGACGAGCTGTCCCGGTCGAAGGTGGTGGAAGTCGACAACGCGGTGCGCACCAGCGCCAACGAACTCGCGCTGGCCATCGAAGAATTCGGCGAACAGCGGACCGCGCCGTTCACGCAAGCCTTGAACAACGCCAAAGCCGCACTGGCGCAGGCGTTTACGGTGCGTCATCAACTCGACGACAGCATCCCTGAAACCCCTGCGCAGCGCCGTGAACTGCTCACGCGCGTGATCGTTTCGGCCGCCAATGCCGACCGCGAGCTGGAATCTCAGACCGAAGCCTTCGAGCAACTCCGCGATCTGGTGATCAACGCGGCGTCCAGACTCGACGCCATGACGCAGCGATACGTCGAACTCACCACCCGTGTCGAGCCCGCGGCTCAACATCTGGTCGAGTTGCACCGGGAATTCGGTGCCACGGCGCTGGCTTCGGTCTCGGCCAACGTCGGCACCGCCAAGGAGCGCTTGGAGTTCGCCGACCGCAACATCGCCATCGCCCGCGAACTGGCCGGCCACGCGGTGAGCGGACAGCAGACGCGACTGGTGGACTCGGTGCGCGCCGCCGAAGCCGCGCTGGGACAAGCGCGTTCGCTGCTCGACGCGGTGGACAGCGCCGCCGACGACATCCGGCATGCCGTCCAGAATCTGCCGTCGGTGGTTGCCGACATCCAGACCGGCATCAAGCGGGCCAACGAGCAACTGCAGAAGTCGCAGGGCAACTCCTCGGCGCATACCAGCGAACTGATCGCCGCTCGCGATGCGGCGGCCCGCGCGCTGGACAGCTCGGGTGGTTCCCGGGGTACCGCCGATCCGTTGAGCGCGTTCGCGCAACTGAGTAAGGCAGACGCCGAACTTGACCGGATGGTGGCCACGGTGGCTCAAGAACAAGCCAACGCCGAGCGGCTCAGGCGCTCGCTCGAGCAGGCCATGTTCACTGCGGAGTCGCGAGTGCGCGCGGTGTCGGAATACATCGACACCCGACGTGGCAGCGTCGGCCCGGAAGCCAGGACTCGGCTTGCCGAAGCCAAGCGCCAGCTCGAAGCCGCACACGAAAGAAAGCCTTCCAGCCTCACCGACGCGATCGCCTACGCCAACGGGGCGTCGACACTGGCAGCCCAGGCGCAATCGCTGGCCAACGCCGACGTGCAGTCGGCACAGCGCGCCTACATGCGGCGCACGGACAGCGACACCGGAGCCATCCTCGGTGGCATCATCATCGGCGACCTGCTCAGCGGCGGCCTGCGGGGCGGATTCGGTGGCTGGAGCCCGACCTCGTTCGGAGGGTCGAGGTCCTCGGGAGGCTCATCCGGCGGCGGCTTCATGGGTGGCGGCGGCCGGTTCTGAAAGAACCCGAAAAAACTACGCACGCCCACTCACGGTGGATACCGCAAGTAGACGTGCGTAGTTGAGGTTCGCGGCGGACGCACCGACTAGCGGTGCGCCGCCGCAGAACCGGGTACTTCTCTCAGGCCCAGCTGGACCCGACGGCGCTGTCGGTCTGCGCCATGTT